>JBKPMB010000070.1:0-6907 GCA_046731995.1 Thermoproteota archaeon
ACCAGTTATTGGGAACTATTGGAGACTTTACAGCCATTTAGTTAAATCTAAGACGAGAAGTACAACAAGCAAATAACAAAACACAGCTGACTCTTAGCTAATTATATTCAAAATGGCAATAGTAGTATTCAGAGATCTACAAAAACTAGTTTTCACATTCGCAGCAACTGAACACACGTAAAGAGCTATTTGAAAGGCTGCAGGGAAAACCTTTCTGAATATGGAAAATCCAACAACATAACCAAGAAGACATTAGAACTAATGGAGATTGCTGCTTTAACCATATTAGCGGCTTAACACAAAAAGATGGTATTGATAAGCCCATTTACGATTATGAGAAAATCATATTTGACTCTTTCCTGCAGGACGGCTGCTGGAGACGTTTCTCAGCAATATATTGCAAGGGAAAACTTATTAACGTATTGATTCTCTTTTGTCCATACATAATAATAATTCCTCTGTATAGCTTCGCCTAATTATCTTTGAATATAGAAACTCCTATAGATATTTATTGTGTGTTCAGAAAACACTTTAGCACAGGTCCAAATATGCGGCTAAAAGCACCTCTTGCAATCAGGCAGGTATTTTTGATTGCCTACATGACAGGATTTCTGTGGCTACGTCGAAATCCAATGTCGATGGTCTTCACTGCTGTTAGCCCGTTTTCGCTATTATTTGTCCTGTTTGTAATAAGCAACGGACAATACGTACAATTCGCAGTTGCAGGTAGTCTTGTAATGGCATTAGTAGGATATGGGCTAGCACTAGGACAGGATATTTCGTTTTATAAAACAGAATATAAAATACAAGACGTATTTGTTGCATCACCTGTTTCACCTCTAACCTATATGACTGGCCTTTCTCTGTCTGAGCTTTTGTTTGGGTTACCTGCCCTAATTGTCCTTATCATCCTTGTAATGTACTTTGGAACATCAATTACAAACTTACCTTTATTATTCTCAAATATTTTTTTAATCTGGGGAGCAATGTCGGCAATGGGATTTTTCTTGTCTTCTCATATGTTACATATGAGAAATGCAACTCAGATAATCTCATTTGTAAACGTGATCCTAGCAGTTGTGCCTCCAGTTTATTATTCAATTGATCGTTTACCACTTGCGCTGCATTACCTTGCATATGCAGTACCTACCACACATGCCTCAATCATAATACAATACGCAATGGGTTTGCCAACGCCCAAGGAATGGTCAGTTTTACTTGGTGTTAGCGTTCAAATTGCGTATCTTGTAGGACTAGTAATACTAGCAAAGACTAAGGCGTTGTGGAGAGAAGGCTAGTCGCATTTTTGGCAGCTCTATATAATCCTCTTTCATTTACTAGCCATCTTGACTTTTCGCTTTATCTTTTAACTTATATTTATTTTCACACTTTGCGTACATTGCGCGTTTGGTTCAAACTCCTCTTTAAGGTCGACAAGATTGCATTGGCCTTTTGCTCAGTCTCCATCCATTCATTTTCAGGAACCGAATCCATCACAATACCGGCACCGGATTGAAGGTATGCATCATTTTTGTTTACAAACAAAGATCTGATCGTTATGGCGAAATCGCAACATCCATTCGAAGAAAAATACCCAACTGCGCCTGCATAAGCCTCTCGCTGTTCAGGTTCCACTTCATCAATTAATTCCATAGCGCGCACTTTTGGAGCCCCGGAAACAGTGCCAGCAGGAAAAACGGCCTTAAATGCATCGTAAGAGTCTTTGTCTTTTTGAAGTTGTCCAGTTACATGTGAGACGATATGCTGTACGTGACTGAATCTTTTGACAGTCATATGATCAAGTACCCTTACCGTTCCGTATCTGCATACTCTGCCCACGTCATTGCGCGACAAATCAACTAACATAGTGTGCTCTGCAATTTCCTTTTCGTCCTGAAGCAGCTCTTGTCTAAGTTTTTCATTTACATTTTCATCTTTTACAATGGGTCTTGTTCCTGCGATTGGAAACGATTCTACATAGCCCTTGGTAACTCGTACTAGCATTTCTGGACTGGAACCTATGATGTATCTATTCCCAATCTTTAGGAGATACATATATGGAGAGGGATTGACTTCTCTTAACATTCTGTACACTTGCAGCAAATTTCCTTTCAGATTAAATTTCATTTTCCTTGATAAAACAACCTGGTATACATCTCCGTCATAGATGTACCTTTTCAGTTTTTCTACTGCTTTTGCGAATTGTCTCTTGCTCATATTGGTTTTTGGGGTTGAATAAAAAAAATTTCTTGCATTGTCATCATAATGACTTTTCGTTACAACAATCTTTTGAATGACCCTTAACCTAGATCTCCTACCTGTGCTAAAGTAATAAGCCTGATTGTTAAGATGGTCATAGAGTATTCCATCAGTATAAATCCCAAATTCGAGCAGCGGGAATTGTCTTTTCATTCTTTTGTGCTTAGTTGGTAAATCTTCCCAAAATCTTATAGCGTCATAAGAGATATAGCCTACTGCTCCACCTACAAATCTAAATTGGTTATCATCTATGCGAGGCACAATTTTTCTCAGCTGACTTAATGGCTCTGTTACCTTCCAATCGTGCAGCAATTTGCCTTTTCTGTTGTATACTTTAAACTTGCTTGAGTTGCAAGTAACTGATATTTCAGGATCAAATCCAATAACTGTCATTTCGGAAAGTTCTCTAGGACCACTCAAGGATTCTAAAATGAAGATCCTGTCATATGCAGAGTAGATTTTGGCGAAAAGATCAGGGAGACAAATGTCCTGTTTTAACTTGTATAAGCGCAGCAATTTTGCCTAGCCTCTATAGAAGCAATCAATATTGCTTTTGGTCTCGAACAAATTGTCGTCGTCAGCATAATAAACTACCATGATATTATTAGCAGCATTATTATATCTATCATCGTAGGTACATGTTAAGTAATAGCAGTACATCTCATTATAATTAACTTCAAGATGAGACCAAATAGACAAAGCTAATATTATTATTATAAAATTTGGTTCTCACTGTATAAACATTCTATAAATCTCGTTTATGATACAATTGAAATTAGCAAGATAAAGGCTTTTCATTGTACAAACAATGGTAGAGTTGTCTGATTTAAAATTGCCTACCTAAGCGAAGTGGATGAAACTTTCTACTAGGTTTTGTCTTTATCCTCTTCATCTTCCTCGTCTGTATCTTCTTCTTTTTTTGTCTTCTTAGAACGTTTTTTGTCTTTGTCTGCTTCCTCTTCTTCTCTTTCTTCCTCTTCTGCCATTTCTGCTGCCTCCTCATAGAGCGAAACTGTAACTATGTCGTCATCATCTTTTACCATTTTTACACGCACTTTTCTCGGCGGATTTGTCTTACCTTTGGCCCAGATATGTCTACTGAGGTCTTGATCTATTTTCACTTCGTCACTTTTCATATTTTTTACGGCAAATTCTCTGACCATGTTGATTACTCTATCAGTTCTTCTGTACCTGGGCGTCAGCCAAGCTTTTCCCAAGTTGATTGTATATACGCGACTTAGGCTTTCTTCAGTTTTAGACATTCTTTTCTAATGACACTCCTAACACTTGATGCGCTGCAACTATTCCTAGCCGACATTCACGTCAGTCCTACGCCAAGCTCGTCGTTTTGGATTTGTTCTCACATTTCTGTGTGTCCTGATTATAACCCAGGCGGGAACTGGTCTATTTTGCTTTGTATGCTTTAACAGTCTCTTTTTTCGTGAGGCGGTCTTGTGTGCAGCCATCTCCAGAGGATTATTTTTTCCTATTTTTAAGTGTTGCATAAAAAATGTATTTTTAGGTATATGATAGATCGCATCACAACTAAAATGTCAGTATACGCATGCCTTCAAATTAAAACCTGTTGCGGTTTAATCTTATTAGACCTAGTCCGTTGCCTAGATGTCAATGGATATTTACTATTCCTGCTTTTGCTAATTCTGCGCCTATTCCGTAGCCTACAAGAGCTATGCCGGTTCCCAGTCCGGCCATTTCGATGCCTCCTATGAGCCAGCTCTTTTTTGCCATACGTGACTTTATTGCTCCTATTATAAATGACGATGCCACACTGAGTGCAATTGCTATCCAAATTGCACTCATAGAAGATAATGATCCGCTCTTGACCACAAAATAAGGTAGGATTGGAAGAATGCCACCCAGCAAAAATGCGCCAAACATTGCTAAAGCTCCTTTGAGCGGACTGCCAACAATTTCTAAATTCAGCCCAAGTTCCTCTGTAAGCATGGTCTTGAGCCAAACCTGCTTGTCTGAAGTTATCTTATCAACTATACTATTTAGCTCGTCTCCGCGGAATCCCTTTGACCTGTATATATCTTCTATTTCCTGCCGTTCTTTTTCTGGCATATGTTCTATTTCAAATTCTTCTCTTTTGATTTCTGATTCAAGTACTTGTTTCTGGGATTTCACAGCAAGATAGTTCTGAACCGCCATTGCTTTGGCGCCCGTGAACATTCCTATTAGAGCAGCTAGAATAACGACGTCAGCTGCAATAACAGCTCCTCCTACACCAGCTACTATTCCCAACGATGTATTGACACCGTCGCCAAAGCCAAAAACTAGATCTCGTACATAACTGCTCTCTTTAATATGTGGCTCAGCATGCGTGGAACGTAAGTTTACATCCAAGTCAATTCCGCTATGACTTTAGAATGTATATACTTTTAGCTGCTTTTTCTCACCTGCACACATTTAAAAATTTCTTAGCCAAAGTAGATTAGGCCTCTGCAATTTGGGTTCATTGCTGATCATAACCCTTAGGAAGGTTTAAAAGTAAAACTATAAAACCTACATGGGGAAATGTGGCCTTGGGTTCAAGCGATAAACGACACTGCGTTTTCTGTTCTATAATTGAGGGGCATTTACCAACAGCAGAAGTATACCAAGACGACAACTTTCTTGTGCTGATGGACAAATATCCAATTAATATAGGACATACTTTAGTCATCCCAAAGGTGCATTATGATAATTTACTTTCGATGCCCCCTGCAGAAGTTGGTAGATTGTATTCGCTTGTTACCATTATATCTGAATCCGTTGTGGCTTCCGTAAATGCCGATGGCTTTAACGTTGGACAAAACAATGGAATAGCTGCTAATCAAATTGTCCCACATGTCCATGTTCACATTATACCACGATTCAAACCAGACAGCCCTGATGGAAAATGGCCTAAAAGAAGAGTTGCCTCCTACGAGGAGCTCTTAGAAACTGCAAAGAAGATACGATCTCGAATAAATCCCTCTCGAATTCAACATACTATGTCTCAACTCGCTCCTATGCGACAAACACATCAAGAAGTGCTGGATCATGCAGATTAGAACAATGCCCTAGTACAGAGCAACATTCCGGTATTTTTTGCTAGCCTTTAAATTGTACATGCAGCAACGGATCACGGAATTCGCAGATGACTGAAAAACTGTTGGAAATATTATTGTGGAGACTGTTGTACTGCTGCTCTCATCTTGATGCTGTCATAGCATATTATTTTTAAAATATACACTCATGTACCTTCTGAAAAAACTTTAAGTTGTGCAGGTATCTTCATCCTGTCTCTATATTCTTTGAGATAATCCTGCGCCTCCTTTTTTGTTTCAAATCTCGCTTCACCTCTAAATGAGCCATTTTTATCTATTAGGCTAATCGCGTTCCAGCTTCCGTTCTTACCAAGCTTTTTCACAACAAACATCTCTTCGAATAATCGTACCTCCTAAGCTATATTTGATTTAAAGAGTTTATGAATATAATTCAGCTTGTCATTTTAAGCAAGCAGCAGGCAAGGTATATATAGTGTGATCTGATTCTTGACTGTTTCAGTGCTTCCACTCTCAGTATGCTAACCAACACATACCATTGTCTGTGATATCTACATAGCTGACTACGATTGTTGAACACAAGTCTATCGTAAAAAATCATTACCTACTTTACAATCAATGCTATTTACTAATACATGAGTATATCTGAACGATTATAATGTTGACCAACCACTAGTCAAACGGTGAGATTAGCAGCTCTTTATTCTGGCGGCAAGGATAGCACATTCTCTATTTTTAAAGCAAAGCAGGCTGGACATGATATAGCTTGTTTGCTGTCTATGCGTCCAAGCTCAGATGAAAGCCTTTTGTTTCACTATCCAAATACTTGGTTGACAGATCTTTTGGCAAGCGCTATGCATATCCCGTTAGCTTCTTTTGAAGTTCATAAAGCCTCGAAGGATGCAGAAGCTAAAGCGCTTGAGCAGGCTATTATTTCCGCAAAATCTGCGTATAGGATAGATGGGATATTACATGGTGCAATCTTCAGCAACTTTCAAAACAAATTAATTAAAAAAATCTGCGATAATAACGGCCTGGAAATGATGGCTCCTATTTGGAATGCTGAGGTCAGTGCTTATCTCGATGAACTTTTGTCTGAGAAATTTCATGTGATATTTGTAAGTGTATCAGCGATGGGGCTGGAAAAATGTTGGCTTGGAAGAACCCTTGATAGATCCTCATTGGTTATGCTATCGTCTTTAAGTAGAAAATTTGGCTTTAACTTGGCGCTTGAAGGAGGAGAAGCTGAAACATTGGTGCTTGATTGTCCTCTATTTGCAAAACGAAAGGTTAGTATCGACAAGGCATGCGTCCATTGGGATGGACAGCGGGGAATATTTGAAATATTAGAAGCGTCGTTAATATCCAAGAAGTAACCAAATAATGCTTGATAATTTAAGGACTGGTCTTAGGAGCGCTCTTAAAAAAATAGTCGGAGCGACAGATGTTAATGAAGAGCTAATTGACGCACTATGTAAAGATGTGCAAAGAGCATTACTGCAATCAGATGTAAATGTAAAATTAGTGATCTCAATTACTAAAAACCTCAAGGAGCGTGCGTTAAATGAAAAACCTCCTAAAGGTCTATCTCGAAAGGA
>JBKPMB010000071.1:0-9602 GCA_046731995.1 Thermoproteota archaeon
TTTTTGAAGTACTAGTGTGTTATCTTTCTTAGGTAATTTGCATCCACTGTTACAGGTATTTGATATGGAGAATCAAGTAATACTACTGTGGCCTCTTGTTTTTCATAGTCAACCCTTGTAATTTTTGCTTTCATGGCCTTAAAAGGACCTGCGATAACTTCTACCGTGTCATCAACAGTCAGATCAGAGACAACTGGCTTTTTTATAAGATAACCTTCAATATCTTTGAATGGCAGCTCTCCACGGATTTGCCCTCTTGCATGACGTATACCAGATAGTGCTTCATAAGCAACATTTGAGTCCCGAGCTTCGACAATAATATATCCTTTGAAATTTTCTAGCGCTAGAATGGAACGAATTCCTAGGCCTTTTGCATTAATTTTATTTTGCAAAATATTTGCAACTATATGTTCCTGTCCTCCAGTGGTTCGAATAGCAAAGAATTTAGAGTCAGAGCTAGGTTTTGCTTCTTGCTCTTCTTGTTGTTCTTTGGTGTCATGTTTTGCTATTTGACCTTCAGTATCAACATTTAATGCAGAGTCGGATGAGCTCACATCTGTAAAGGTAGTGTGACGACCCGAATCTTCAAAATTATCATCAACTTCGAGAATATCATCTTCATTTTCTTCAACACTACTATTCATAATATAAATTCAATAAGCAATAGTCCAATGTATTTTATAAATTTACTTGGCACCTATATGCAGAAAAATTGGTTTAACCACTTACTGTTGTTAGTTCTATTACCTTTTTGGAGCGTATTTTACACTCAAATATGAAGTGGGAGTCACTAAGTAGCATTATTGGTTACTGATGATAGTGATCAACCCTTAATTACACCCTAGATGTTTTGAACATTTGATATCATCCTAACAAATTCTAAACTTCTAGTAAATTCGATATACATACTAATACATAGATAAGTACACTTGAGTGTAGTGAACTACAACCAATATTATACATTAGTTGGCTCAGAACAGGATTTAGCTAGTATGACCATGATAGAGTATCTGAAAAGTACTAAAGGATTTTCGGTAATCGACAACTACGATGAATCTGTTATGCTTGAATCAAATGAGTATAGGAATGTAAAGTTGTTTGTTTGTAATAAAAGTTTGCTACATTTAGAGAACCTAGATGAAATACCCATTTGGAAACCAAAAAATATTCAATCATCATATATTTTCCTCTCAAAGCATGTGTCTAAAAGTGGAATTCCTACTCTAACTTGCCATTCTACTGGAAATTATACGGACAATCCCTATGGCGGAAATTCAAGGGAGATAGCTATGACATATCCACATTTACAGAAGCAATACCTGCTTCATATTATTAATGTAAAGTCTGCTATCCCAAACTATGATGTAGTAATTGAAGCAACCCATCATGGACCCACATCACTAAAAAATCCAGTGCTTTTTGTTGAAATTGGTTCAACCGAAAAGCAATGGACAGATACAAATGCAGCCTCTATTGTATGTGATTGTATATTAAATGCCGTTAAAAACAATTTAAAACTCTGCAAAAAGGTTGGTATTGGACTGGGTGGAACACACTATCCAATAAAGTTTAACAAATTGTTGCTGGAGTCAGAATTCTGTCTAGCAGCCATAGCTACTAAATATGATCTAAAATCAATAGATAAACATATGTTACAGCAAATGATTTTTAAGAGTATAGAAAAAGTTACTCATGTAATAATCGACTCAAAGGGGCTTGGAAAGGAAAAGGATAGAATCATGTGCTTAGTAGCCGACACCGGACTGGACATTTTGAAAATTTGATTTTGAAAATTTGGTGATCGACAGAAAATTAAATATCAAAATTTTATGCAAATACTAAAGTTATGGAATGGTTATTGCAATAGTGACCACTATAATGCAGTCAAAAAAAATCAATGTAGTTACTGTCTTTTTGGAACATGACGGAAAGATCCTTCTTCTTAAACGTAGCCAAAAAGCAAGGACAATGAAGGGTTTATGGGCTGGGATAAGTGGTTACATTGAAAATAATGATGCTTTAACACAAGCCTTGAAAGAAATCAAAGAGGAGACAGGATTAAGCAATGAAAAATTAAGTCTTATTCATGTGGGTCAACCTCTAGAAATAGTTGAATCTTGTAATCCAGATATTATATGGATCGTACATCCATATCTCTTCTACTCAAACACACGTTTGATCAGGATTGATTGGGAACATGATGAAGTGAGATGGATAAATCCTGATGAAATTCAAAGTTATAATACTGTTCCAGAACTAAAAGAAACTTTGGAAAGCGTCTACCAAATGGATAAGAATTAGGTCATGGTTCTTCCATATATATTGTACTTGTAGTAGCGTAAATAACACCGCTCTCTTGCTACTTGCCATCTACAATAATTTCAATATCTATCTCCATAATAGAAATTTTCGGTGGTTAATTTCATAAAGGAAGATACATAGACACCATGATATTATTATAATTTCCCATGGCAATAATTTCATAAGGAACTGCTTCCTTTTGTATTATGAATGGGTGCATGGTAGAGAACATTGACAGACCTTTGCAAACCAAAGACGAGTAAGTATATGAACTGCTCATGGCAATCCTCCAGGGAAGATCGCAACCCATAGTAATATTGCAAATGCTCTAGGTTGTCCTCAAAGAGCACGCTTAATTGCAATATTCTAAAGAGAAATCCAAATCCAATACATATACCATGTCATAAAGTTGTCAAGTCAAATGGAATATAGGTGGTATATCTATGGAATATCAATGAAAAAAGATGCTTAAAGAGGATGGAATAAAATTTCAAGATGATGACGATCTGAGAGCTTTTGATAGGTGTAGAATGAATCTAAAAAAGAGGTAGGAATGCTAATGGGACTTAGATTGTTTGACCAGATCTCTCAAATGAGCTAGTGATCTTACCTGACCACCATTAACTCTTTTGTAAAGCGACCAGTATGTCTGCCGATTGAGGTCATTTCTATCTTTCAATACTTTTAGATAATATCTCATTGATCTTACCCTAGTCACGTAAATTTCTTTCTTGCCTGTTCTTGCCGTTTTTTTACCTTTTTTTGAGCCTGGACCTGTTCCACGCTTTCTATGAAGAGCTAGTTTTGCTTCAGCACGTGCTCTTGATGTTCCCTTTGGTTTGACAGTCCAAATTGCTCTATTTTTTATTAGAGCACGCATATTCTCACGTGTAATAGAATCAGATATCTCATCAAGTTTATCTGGCTCGAATCTAACTCTGTTTGCGCCAACCCCTAAAATTCGTGCAATTAATTCTCTCTTTTTTCTTATATTTACGACCATTAATCCTTTTCCCCACTGAGTTCTTCTTTATCTTTCTTTGAGGTTATGATGCCAGGATTTAATATTTTGATATGCATATTCGTTGCCTGTGATATTATTTGCATTCGTTTCCTTGCCCCCACAGTATGTGCCAATCTAGCAGCATCCTTGTTTGGATCTAACTTATAGAGGTCATTTACATTGTAAACAATATTATCAGTATAGCCCGAGGGATGAAGACTTCTCGCATCTTTTGGGCCTCTGTAGCCAATCTTGACTATTCGCGGTACACCAGATAGCTGTCTTCGCATCTTGTTATCTTTACCTTTAGGTTTTCTCCAATTCTGAGCCAGACGGTCGTATCTCCAGCTTTCTTGTCTTACAAACCTTGGCCTTTTGTCAGCAACTTTTTTTCTGGCTTCAATTAATTCTTTATTGATCACCATGAAGTATAAGATTAACAAAAAATGCTCTTAAAATAAATATGTTTCTCGCTTAATATCAAAACACATATAGCAGAAAGGTTAATAATTTCAAGTCTGATTTAGAGATATGAAAAAATACGAATTACCAGCGATGCCGTATGCATACGATGCATTGGAGCCACATATTGATGCAAGAACTATGGAAATACACCACACAAAGCATCATCAAACATATACAGACAAGCTCAATGCAGCACTTGAAAAGTGCCCTCCGAATATTCAAGAAAAGGACATCATAGATATACTATCATCAAATCTCGATCAAGTTCCAGCAGATCAAAAGAGTGCAATCAACTTTAACGGTGGAGGATTTGATAATCATAGAATATTTTGGAATAATATGAAACAAAATGGAGGAGGAGAACCAGGTGGATCCATTGCTGATGCAATAAAGATGTCATTTGGAAGTTTTTCGGACTTTAAAGAGAAATTCTCTTCAACTACAGCATTAATTCAAGGTAGCGGGTGGGGATGGCTGGTCTTTAATCCATCTGCTAAAAAAGTGGAATACAAGTCAATGCCAAACCAAACAAGTCCAAGAACAGAGGGTTTGATCCCGCTCTTAGGATGTGACGTATGGGAACATGCATATTATCTCAAATACCAGAACAAAAGGCCAGACTACATTTCTGCTTGGTGGAATGTTGTAAACTGGGACGACGTAGCAAAACGATACGACGAAGTCAAGAGATAAGATACTATTCGAGAAAGAATTTTTTAGAATGTTTATTGCGTACAGACCATTATAATGGTCTGTATGGCAAATTTCATCGTGGTATGTCCAGATTGTAACTGTGGATTTCCAAGTTATGAAAAATATAATCAGCATGTTTTTGAAAAGCATGAAGATAAGCCGTCACTAAGAATGAAAGCAAGGATCGTGAAGTTTGATTAAAGTAAGGATATAGATTCAGGTAGTACAAGTATGATTAGAAGTAAGCAATCATCGTAAATACATATATTGGTGCAGCTATTTTGGAATAACTTAAAATGTACAGGAATAATATACGACAAGCAAACCTGTGAACTTATTCTCGAAGATATTATCACTATGATAGCCGCGTGCGTTTTTCACTGTTCAGCAGAGAAATGTAACGAAGATAGAGACTTTTTGGTTTTTGTTTAGCATCTGGCTCCTGTTTGCAAAGGGGCTATTATCAGTCAGCTTCGTATTTGGCCTTTCCCCTCTGCCATAATAGTGGCCATCGGTGAATGAAGCCAAAACCCGGGTCACCTTTTCGCAGGAGTTTTTAATTTATATGAAGATCTGTCTAAAAAGTCTATGCTATAATATAGACAGATGCTGTAACCCATATTAGCAACCTTATTTGCCTAACAATCAGGGGCTATCCTTAGTGGTTTTGATTCTTCTTATTTGAATTAAATTTATTAATATTTTAATAATACTTTATAAATTATGACCTTAGCTGCTTTTTAAATCTACTATATTAATAAATCCATAATTTTCTCTTGTTGTCCTGCTGATTGCCATATTATAATCATATATCTTTTTTGAATATTCTTCTAATACAGGTTGCATGTCATCCAAATACCTGCTTGTATAGAACCCAGGACAGTCACCAGTTAATTGAAATGTGGCATGTACTACTGACCGGCCTTTATTAGTTTCCAACCACGAAGCAAAAGGATAGAGCCAACAGACGCCGGGCTTTTGAGGATGTATTGTACAAGAGCCTTTTTCATTTAAAAATCTGCATGGTATTGGAGTACCATCTTGTTCTTCTACCTCATTATGCTTCCTCTTCAAAGAAAGCATAGTAAGTGTTGTTATGATATTTCCAAAAGATTCCTGTTCTTGCCAGCTTGATATTCTTGTTTCATTCTTTATGAATTCTGCTTTTGAACAATAGCCCATCTTTGTAGCAATATTTTTTATATCGTCCTTGGTCAATGGTAATCTTCCCTGTCGTTCACAACAATTATGACAATCAGGCCACAGGCATTTCCATAATACATATAGATCATCTTTGGTGAGAGTAGGTATATGAAATATAACTCCGTTTACAGGCACTACAGTATCAACAACATCCTCTCGTTTACCAATATGCAGATCAAATATACGAGAATCTATTTTCCACTTTTTTGAAAGCATATTAAGCGAATCCTCGATAGAATTCATGATGCTCAAGAGTTTTAACATCACAAATATAAAAAACCCGGTGTTTAAATGTGCCTCAGAGTCCAATATTGTTGGTTCTTTAACAGTATGACAACGTCGTCAGTGGAGGATACAAAACAGAGTAAGTTCAAAGACAAAGGAAAACATGCATCTTCTACTGAAAATCGCAGAATGGTATGGGAAAAAGTGGTTTGGCCTTTGATATTAGAGCTTAATAGATCATATTTTACTTTAAAGGAGTATCATTCAAAAAGAGATACATTCTGTATCCTGTATGGTGTTCGGCCATCCAAGGTTGCAGGTGGTTTTGTATCGCTCTTGATAAAGGGGATTGTTGTGAGAGAGAAGAATATCTATTCAATACATTATAAACTTATTCCTTATATGCGAAAAAAGGCAAATCTAGAATATGGACTTGTGATCAGAGAAGTTAACACAAAACGATAGTATCAATATATACTCATTCAAAATAATGATAAAATTACGTAAACTGTAAAGATTAGTGATGACAGCATAAAATGAGCTTATTATAAAGCCTAATACTTTATTGGTAATATAACACTGATGTAAGAATTAGCTTAGAGAAGATGTTTTTTACATATCCGCTTGAAACATTAATAAAATCTAGATAATTATCGATAAAGTCAAATATCTGTGTTATTATGAATTTCATGTAGCTCGTGTGAAGCCCGGTCGAACCTGTATTCCGAAATAATCAGGTGCCGAATCTAGTGGCCAATCTCCAACGGGGCTAGGGATTTCAGGCTCTGGATCTCTAATGAGAAAGGATACCTGGAGACAGCAGTTCGAATCTGCTCCGGGCTACCATTCAATATTTTTTATATTTTCGGACCTGCATCTAGAATTTCTTTTGGTACCTCTCCAAACTTCTGGAAGTTATTGACAAATAAAGTGGCAAGCCTCTTAGCAGACATGACATATGACTGTTTGTCTGACCAGGTATTAGCTGGATCAAGTATTTCAGGTGGCACTCCAGGACACGAAGCTGGTATATCGAAGTTGAAAGTATCATCATGTTTGAATTGCACTTTCTCTAAATCTGAATTCAATGCTGCCTTCACCATTGCTCTAGTATATTTGAGATTCATCCTTTTGCCTACACCATATGGTCCACCAGACCATCCAGTATTGATTAGATATACATTGGCGTCATGTTCTGTGATCTTATTTCCAAGCATTTTTGCATATTCCTTAGCATGTAGCGGCATAAACGGGGCACCAAAGCATTGTGAAAATGTCTCCTTTGGTTCCGTAATTCCTCTTTCTGTTCCTGCCAATTTACTCGTATAACCAGACATAAAGTGGTACATTGCACCTTCTTTTGTCAGTTTTGCAATGGGTGGCATGACTCCAAAGGCATCAGCAGTAAGAAAGATAATTACTTTCGGATGAGTAGCAACGCTTGGAATTATTGCTCCAGGAATAAAGTCAATAGGATATACGACTCGAGTATTTTCTGTGAGACTTCCATCGTCAAAGTTGGGTTCTCGTGTATTGCCATCGATAATAACATTTTCCATTACTGCACCAAATCTTATGGCTTTCCAGATTTCTGGTTCATTATCTTTTTTCAGATTTATACACTTTGCATAACAACCACCTTCAAAGTTGAAAATGCCTCTATCAGACCAGCCGTGTTCATCATCTCCAACAAGACGTCTTTCAGGATCAGCGGAGAGAGTTGTCTTCCCTGTCCCGGATAGTCCAAAGAAAAGAGCGGAAGTTCCATCCATACCCACGTTAGCAGAACAGTGCATGGGAAAAATACTTCTGGTAGGTAGAATATAGTTCATCACGCTAAACATAGCTTTTTTAATTTCGCCTGCATACGAAGTAGAGCCTATTAGAATCATTTTTTTCTCAAAACTAATTATGATAAATGTATCAGTTCTAGTTCCTTCTATTTCAGCCATCGCACCAAAATCATTTACAGATAGCAGTGTGAACTCCGGTTTATGATTTTTGAGCTCTGCCATCTTTGGACGAATAAAAATTTGGGTAGCAAAAAGATTATGCCATGCGTTATCTGTAACTACTCTTATAGGTAATCTTAATTGCAGATCCGCTCCAACATATCCATCAAAAACAAAAAACTCTTTGCCTTCCACATATTTTTTCATTCTACTGAAAAGTGTCTCAAACTTTTCTTGTGGAATCGGACGATTGACTTTACCCCAGTCTACAGTATTGTGAGTTATCCGATCATCAACAATATATTTATCATCCGGTGACCTTCCTGTAAATTTGCCAGTTTTTACAGACAATGCACCAGAAGAAGACAATTTTCCTTCTTTTCTCTGAATGGCAACTTCTATCAATGATGGCACAGACAGGTTTAGATGTATCTTACTGAGCCGAATATCCATCTCTTCAAGCTGCGTCATACATCGTGTGATTATACTCTTAGCGTTGTCACTCATTAGCTGATTTTACCATTGACTTGCATATTTAATTGATTTCCTGTCATAAATTAAAGTAAATCTTCTCACATTCTCATAGTATGTACATAAAACAATTTAGATAATCTACAATATTTTGACCTAAATTTAATGGGTATTGATTAAGTTTCCAACTATTAATGTTATCTGTTCGCCTCCTTGTTGTAAGATAATATTATTTAACTAATCATTTTGACTATTATCGTAGACCACAAAGTCAAATTAGTTGATTGTTTACTTAAATCATTACCACACAAAGAATTTGTTCATAACAATATCGTGCAAATAATAGCCCTGTTTTAGAATAAATACATTTACATATTGTTAATTATGGATAATAACAGTAAATTTAAACAGACTGAAACGAAGTAAAAATTTTTTGTCCAGTCTTTTCAGTCTAGTCTTTTTTAACCTTAACTTAATTCTAATTATAAGCCATATTTTTATAGTCACTGACTGAGTGCTAGGGAGGTCATACACTTGGAGCCTCGAAAAATTACAATGTTGCTCGCCGCTGGTGGACTTATTGCTGCTGTCTTGATTAGTATTGAGATTAATGGATATGCTCAAGTGCCACCTATGCAATCCCACTTTGCTCAGAAACAAGCTTCAAGAAACAATGATTCGACTACTCCGTTTTCATTACCTTCTATCAGGTTAGATAATCCTAGTAATATTACAACAGGAAAAAATGGCCCAGTTGCTATTGCTGGTCCTGATCAGATAGTCAAGGAAGGTACTACCGTTATTTTGAATGGTAGCGGAAGCAGGGATTCTAATGGAGTGATCCTATCTTACTCATGGAGGCAGATTCCTACAAATAATTTTATTACGTTAAGCGGCGCTAGTACACCTGTGTGGTCTTTTACTGCACCGACAGTATCTGCAGATACTACACTTAAATTCCAATTAACAGTCACAGATAGCAATGGTTTGAATGATAATAGCACTGTAAATGTCCTAGTAAAGAATATACCAGCTCAGACACCTTCTGCAGCTAGTCCTCCAACTGGCAATGCCGTAACTAGCAATAATCCTCCAATTGCGGGTATTGTTCCTCAGCAGACACCTTCTGCAGCTCAGACACCTTCTGCAGCTCAGACACCTTCTGCAGCTAGTCCTTCAACTGGCAATGCCGTAACTAGCAATAATCCTCCAATTGCGGGTATTGTTCCTCAGCAGACACCTTCTGCAGCTAGTCCTTCAACTGGCAATGCTGTAACTAACAATATAAC
>JBKPMB010000072.1:0-6632 GCA_046731995.1 Thermoproteota archaeon
ATTACCAACAATACTCCACCTACTGCGGCAGAAATTATGCCGATGAATTGAGCTCCAATATTTGGAGATGATGTAGTAGTGTCAGCGGGGTTAACTGAAAAGATAGCCCCCAGTGCAACTAGACCAACTCCAGATAATAATAACAGTATACCACCTATTATAGTAAGTATTGCTATTATTGTTACTCCGATAGGCCTATGCTGCTTACTTTGCATGATGCTACTTATGATGAATTTAAATCATGTGTATATATGCTATATGATACATACTTCTAATTTATTTGGAACTATGAAGATACTACTTGGCACTTCACGTAGGTCATATCTATGTGCTCACATTAAATTTAAGCAGCTTTCTGCACTAAAATTTGCAACAATATATAATGGAGGACACTATGTAGATATACAAAGCAAGGTAGAAGAGTTGGAAGAACTAAATCAGCTAAAATCGAGACAAAATGAAAGACGACGCTATAGCAGAATTATCCGATCAAGTCATGGCTTTAACTGCTAGAATGCATGAGAATGAGAGAAAACAACAGCTTAACACCTAGACATCGTAATATTATAACCCTCTCTTTCATTGTTCCCATATTAATTCTCCGTAGAAGAGCTAAACTGAGAATTATGACAGAAGTTTTTCTGATAAAGCATTCTTTGTGTATTAGATGGAATATGCATGACCTATCCCAACGCTTGTATATTCATGTATAATCTTGACTAGATAGCTAAAATCTTATTTGGGTGCGAAAAATTAATTTTGTCGTCATTATATAGTAATGGCTCTAACGGAAACATTTCGATAATTTTTCATAAGAGTGTCTGCCAAAGATAAAAGACGCTCATGTACTCCTCCAGCCTTTTGAGTTATAATTCCAATAACTTCGTCATTCATATTTAACAGCGGACCCCTGAATTACCACTGTTTATCGAGCCGTCAATTTGAATAATTCTTGTCGAGCCTAAAATGAACAATGCTGAAACTATTCCATGGTTGGTGACATGCCGAGAGCCCTCTGATAGTTTCATAACTACCTAGCTCAACAGACCGATAATTATCATTTTCAATCTCTAAGACAGCAAAATCATGTTTATTATCCCTGTGTATAATATTACAGCACTTCTTTTCAGATCCATCATAAAATCTCAGCTTTATCTGAAGCGTGAGAAACAAGAACATGGTTTGCAGTTACAATAATGCCTTTCTGGTGTACTACGAAACCATTGCCTGCTACACCATTGGATATTACCTTGACTACAGAAGGCTTTATTTTTCAACTTTATTGCCATAATCAGTCATATTCTGGACTTACCTTCTAAACTCTAGGCTCATGAAAACGTTATTGATTATTTAAGATTATATGGGATATGCCATTTAAAAATAAAAGAATACACTTACTGTTATTGGGAAAATGATACCCGTGATTAGTTATTAACAGCAGAAATTAGATTGATTGAAGGTAAATGGAACTAAATAATTTGAGCTACTAACTTATTTTATTTGTATCTCCTTTTCATTTCGAAGCTCTTCAAGAATTTGATCTCTATAGAGATTTAAATTGACATTAAATGCAGCTAATATTTCTAATGCGGTACGTTCGCAAACAAACCATAATAGGTAGTCGTCAACTCGATAACCTCTGTGGATAATGGTACTTTGCCAGTCATACAATCTTCTTAGGGAATCAGTCTTAAAGAATCGTTCTAAATTGAGCTTTTCTATTATTCTTATTATAGTCTTAGGACTCGGAATATCTTTTTTTAGATAAACTATTTTGTTATTATTATATTTGCTGCTTTTCTTTGTATTGAATAACTCTTGGGTAACGAATACTTCAATTGCAGATCTAAGAAGTGGAAAACCAATTAACCGTCCCATATTTCCATGCAAAAGCAATTCCTTTATTGCAGCTAACAGTTGACGATAATCTATATCTGATTTATATTGAACAATTGTTTCTTCGTTGTTGTTAGGATCAATTTCATTACACACATGGACAAATAGATCATAATACTGTTTAATCATATTATGGATACTTATCAGGTAGCCATTGAAATCCTGATAAGCACGAACAAAATGATTAAATTCTATTCCTTTTTCACTTCTAGTGGTAGCCTTAATATAATTAGCATAAAATGTCTTCAATTCTGTTGACATTGTTATTATATTTTGAGCAAGAGATCGTAAAGCAGACAAGCTCATAGTCCAATGGGCATAATAAAACAAAATCGGATCTTGTGAATGATCAGACTTTGTGTAAAATGCTGCTTTGATTATAGAAGGTGGTTTTAAAAATTCATTGAATGGGATTACTTTATTTTGGCTATTTGAAAGACTCCTTACATTTCTTAAATCTTCTTCAATTATATTGTTTATCTCATTTTTTGCCTCTTCAAGTTCTTCGGCGATTTGGATATGGCTTAATTCGTCTGGCAAAATATTTTCAAATTTGGTGTATCTTGGTGTTACATTTTGGATTCCAGACTTCATTGATTCATATGTATGATAGCAAGATATACCTTTTGCTTTACGCCCTTTATGTCGTCCCTAGACTAGAATTAGTTCATTCAATTCGATATCCTAATGCTATGTGCAGTCTGAAAAAATATACATTATAGTAGACAGAGTCATGCCTCCTATCGTAGGGAGAAGATATGGAGGTTCTCTGTCTAGTTGTAAAATAATGTTAGTGTTAATAAATAATGATTATAGTTTGGGACAGGGAGAGGAACGCTTGAATGGTTTCAATCATGCGGGGCGACAACGAAACTACGATAGGAGTTTGTTTGCAAGTAGGTATAGCGCACCTGTGACCGGCCTCCATAAGTACCTCACTTTCCAATCATCGTGGAATTTGAGATCTCGTTTCTATCATTCTATATATAATATTCAGTTCTTAAACTTCAAGCCATACTAATTACGTTTTTGCTATCCAGGTGCAACTATGTCAGATAGTTCACGCTTCCACTTTTCTCTATCAATTTTCGTTGTTCTCTTGAAGCGTTTTTCATCTTTTGAAATTAAATTTATTATGTTCCCATTTTTCTGTATTAATCCTTGTTTAGCATTTTCGTAATTATCCAATACATGTTATCCATTATAATCCCATCACCGTTGGTTCTATCGATTTCACTTATCATAACCCTTATGATAATATGTAAGTTTAACTGACCTTTTTCCAATAGCATTGAAATGATCTTATCAGAACATAATTTGTATGCAGCTTTTCTTTTTTGCTCTCTCTTTACCACGTTGATAATCCGAATCTAATGAGTAACGGAGAGCTGGGTCTGATAAAGAAAGAAAAACACTCAGATAAATCCATAATATATAGTATTATCTAGTTGAGAACTAAAAATAGCATAGTAACACTTTGTATTGGCTCAATATTACATAATACTATATATATTCAGTGTTATTCTAGGACCTTCAAATGCCGTGTTTTTGCATAATAACAAAAACGCTCCATATTAAGGATATCTGATATATTTCAAGACCGAATAAAGAAAAATAGTTCTGATGCTAGAATAAAGATGTTTGGCGATATTCCTGTTGCTGCAGGTTGGTGGTCTTGGCTATTTAGATGAATGAATTGACCATATTGGCTCTTTCAAAGTCGCCATATTGGCAAGTCAATGTACTCTCATATGAATAAGTCTATTAACTATGCTGTATATTATATAGATGACAATGAGCGTAGAAAGGAAGAATCCGCTAAAGCGTGACCAGGCATTAAATGATGCTACTAGTGGGCAGGTAGGAGAAGAACCCAGAGCTGTGCCAGAACAAACAAGTGATTTAAAAAATGAACGGATGAAAACTGCTCGGAAAATGTCTAGGGATATATAGAATAACTACTATATTAAATCAGCCACACTTCAAAGTATATAAACTGATAAAAGCTACACCTGCAGCCTCGTAGACTATAGTTGTCTTCCCTATGTATAAGAAATGGACTGTGCTAAAACTGACGAATCGTATTGCTGCTGTCCTTAGGAGGTATACGCATAATCAGGTTTCTATCTTTTTATGACAGACACATAACTATCGTTCAAAATGGAGTACATTTCATTTTCCTAATAGTTTGTTATTTTGGTCTGCATATCCATGTTGATAACCTGAACAAAATTCTGCTTCATCAAATATTGGTTCATTGTCATTATCACAGTCAACATCATTTGATGTCATACTGGTAGTGGGTGTAGGATTCCGATTAGCATCTGATACACCTCTTGCAAATCCCTGCTCGTATAGGTCTGATTTCTTGGCTAGTGCAGGTGTAGCTGCTACAACGGTAGTAGCAATTAGAACCAGCAATACTATTGATAGTTTTTTCATATCTATTTTAGGATTATGAACTTATTATTTTAGTTGGCTAGAACTGCTACCTGCTGTACCTCTACCACCTGCATTTACAACACTGCTATCTATTGAGCTTGTAGTACCGGGTTGGTTATGACCTTTCAAAGAAGAAAAATAGGCCAGCAGGAAAGAAGTACTATGCATTGTTGATATACAAATTGGAGTGTGAGCTTGGGATGAATACTACACCATTGAGAGAAGTTAAAATACTTGCTTTAGAGTATCGTAGAAAACATCGTGAATTATACAAAGGAATTACAGAAGATGACATGATAGTGTATAGTGTAAGCTAGAGTGTACCTTTTAGCATATGACCATCAGCACAAAAAAGGATTTTATGTATTTGTAAGACAACAATATTGTCTAAGGATATTGTTATAAATGATATTATACTCTGTGTCAGTAGACTATGACTGATAAAACAATACTAAAAGCAACTGCCATCATAGCTGTACTAACATCTGCAACGATAGCTGGTGTATTTGGCTTTGCAGCTTTGAGTAGTACAAGCAGTCAGTTTGCATTTGCACAAAAACAGGGTCAATTTTTTGACGCAAAGCTTACAGGTAAAGACGAAGTTCCACCAAAAGATACCAAAGCTTCAGGGGTTGCTGAATTCACCGTTACTGGAGCAAATAGTATGAGCTATAAAGTCACTGTCAATAATATGGAAATGGTTACAGCTGCTCATATTCATCAAGGCAAAGTAGGCGAAAATGGACCTGTAGTAGTTACATTATTTAAAACGGATTCTCCGTCAGCAACAACCAATGGGGATTTATCACAAGGAACTGTTAGCTCTGATAAATTTGAAGGACCATTAGCTGGCAAACCACTAAGTGACCTAATTAATATGATAAATAATGGAGAGGCCTATGTCAATGTCCATACACAAGCAAATCCCAAGGGAGAGATTCGTGGGCAACTATCTTCTATGTAAGAGATAGATGAGGAGCGAACAACAATAATAATAACATTACTATCTAGTTGTAAAATTCATAGAATAGATAAATGATGATGCGGTCATTTCATCTTCATATCATCATCTCCTATTTTTTATTATAAATATTATACACTCAATTGACCTAATCTTCATAATATACTCTTCATATGAACAAGACCTACCATAACATTTTTTTAACAGTAATTTAATCTTGAGTTATTACAATTTTTCGTGACGCAAATATGATGACTCTTAACTCCTATATGCAAGTTAGAAACAGTGAAAATAGAAATAAGATTATACTTTCAAAAAATTCTGTCTTCAACTAGTCTGAGATCAATAGATATTTTCTCATTCTTATTATTATGGCTGGTTTAAGCTAAAACATAAGGGCAGCCTTGAAGAACAATCAATTACATGGTTGCAGCTCGAGGTACAAATATGTCAAATTTTTTTCAGCTACAGTGTAAAGATTACATAAATAATCGTAGAACACGGTACCAATAAAAAATCCTGGATTTATCACAGATATCAAGAGCAGCAATGTTCCAAGAAAACAATGGCATGAATATGCGTTGACTACTGCAGCTCACATTTTAGTACGTCTTACTAAAGAAGGTAAAAGCCATGAAGAGATAGCAAGAGAGGATTTTGACAATAATTTGGAATTAGTAACTGTTTGGATAGATTACATGGCTGCAAGAAATTGGATATGTGATAGTAATAATGATAGCAATAACAATAAATGGATAGCGACAGATAACGGAATAAAATGGGTAGAGAAAATAAATACGATATACCAAATGAAGTACAATGACATATTGAATTGATATATTCAGAGCATCGATGTTTTCGAGTCACATCATCTTAATGTAATTATTTAGTCCTTCTGTTTTGAAGTCTCATATAATGAGCAGTTATTTCAAATTCTATCCGGTTATATGATAAAATGTGAAATTATTTCAGTATAACAACCATAATAAGCCATGGTTTATATGTGGTTTTCATATATGAGACGCATGTCTAATACAAGAAAAGAACAACGGAAGGTAGAAGAGGAAGCAAACACATCGACCACAATACCATCACAATCATCGTCATCAACTACAACTACAACTACAAGCACTAGTACAGTTTTTGATCCATCCCAGGTACAACGAGACCAACAGCATTCTGTCAACAGAGCATTAGATGAAACCAAAAACAACATTAGAAGAGCAACAGATGAAGCAAGAAAAGATATACCACGTTATACTCAAGCTGCTAATGAATATCAAGAACAAACCATCCAAACAGCTAGAGAAATAGCTGATAACTTTCTGGAATC
>JBKPMB010000073.1:0-4918 GCA_046731995.1 Thermoproteota archaeon
CTGCTTGTAAAGAGGTGATAACGCATAATTTTAACAGCTTTGTATTATTACACCACTTCTAATGAGGTCAAGCTGAGAGTCTGTGTTAGGTAGCCAGAGATAACTAGTGATTCAATTAACACTAAGTGGTGGTGTTATCCTAACTTCAGGTAAATGGTTCAATCTATTAAAGACGATCCTAAAGATCACTTCCACTTTGATAACAGCCAATAAAAAAAAGTTATCGGTGGATGAGTTGCTTATTTGTTAGATCCCGCAGCGCCTTGTTCGTATTCGCTCCCTGTTTCAGCAGCGCCAGCAGTACCTTTTGTCATGCCACTTCGTCTAGCCTTCTCTGCTGCGTCTTCACTGCTTGTGCCGGTCTTACCTCCTTCGGCAATTTTCTGGTCATTTGGATCCCTGCGGACCGCGGTAGGCTCGTGTTCCTTTATTTTAGCAGGAGACATGGCTTCCTTCTCATCATACTCCTTTAGAGGATCTTTCTTTTTCTCTGTTCTGGTACCAGCAGCACCCTCTTCATATTGTCTTTCTTGTTCGTTAGAGCTCATGCTATATTATACTGCATCATAATTTATTTAACTATTCACCACGGTTTTTATTTTATGGTTTAAGACAAATTTTTGCCGATAAGTGGATATTTTCTAGGTTTCATCAATATATTTGTCAGAGCATTAAAAAATTCTATATTTTCTTTCTGAATGTTATGTGATTTACATTTTTCAATCCAGCTAGTCCTACCTGCATTTTGGCCCTCTTGAAAAAACCTTGTAAATAAAAAGATGCAAATGCTGCATGTACCTAAATTCATGTTTCGTTATTTTTGTCGGCGTTTTTACCCCCTTCTGCCCTTTGGTGCTGTACTAGATCGTTTTGGTTCTGAAATTGTTTGCCACAATTGTTGCAAATAAAGTTTGACATTGCTGAAGGTGGGACCTGGGAATAATCTCTTCTTTCTTCGCGTTGATACCTCGATTCTTTATTATTTTTTACACTATCTAAGGAAGCTGAACGAGAAGGTTCTGTAGGCTGCTCACGTGCCGGCTGGGTTATTTGGTTACTTTTCTTCTTCTCTGAGTTGTTCTCTTCGAGAGCCTTTCTTAAGTGATACATATCTTTGTATTCTATGTAGCCGTTGAGGCTTTCAAAGAGAGCTACAAGTTCTCGCGTGTATAAGGAAGAGTCGCGTTTAGCATAATCTATGATATCTTTCTTAAGAGCTGGATAGCTCAAGCCTTTCATTAAGTTCATGGCTTTATCAATAAAGGTTTCATCTTTACTTGCACTTTCAACAGCTCTGTTAATAGAGTCGGTATCAAATTCAGGACTATGTCTTACAGAGCCAATATCATCATCTTTTCCATCCATTTATTATTCTCCTCCGATGCAGCATCAAGATAACTATATCTCTTTGGACAATAAATTTGATAATAGTTTCCTTTTAACTCCGTCGATTACCTGCCATAAGCAAGACTTTCAAGAAGCAGGTGGTGGTTTACACCTCATAAAAAGGAGCTACTAACTTCTATGGTTTACCAGCAGATGTCTTATCTGATTAGCCATTGGATAATGCGGCTGGAAAAGCAGATACAGTATACAAAATGTCACAACAATGGAATCGTAGCATCAATACTACGGAGAGAGCTAGATCAAACAAATCGAATCATATTTCAAGATTGCATGTTCAGACTACATAAATTACTAGATGTACCAATCTTAAACGAAATATTTTATATTCTACTGATATCTTAGGTCCACAGGGTTACTTATTACCTCGATTATCTGTTTTACTAAGTCTTGATTCTGTATTGGCTTCCTAATAGATTTATTTTGAGCGAAGATATCACCATAAGATCCATAGTTCATTTCTCCTGCTGTTAGAAAACATGTCTATCAATCTTTCTTATTTCTCGATATAGATCAAATCCATGCATTTTAGGCATTTTAATATTTAATATCTAATATTAACAGATCGTAGACTCCTTTTTTGAAGTACTCTAATGCTATCACGGGATCATCAAATGCATCAACTTCAAAACCATTCTCTTCTAGCAATATCTCTAATGACAAATTGATGTCCTGCTCGTTATCTACTATCAGTATTTTCTTATTTTTCATTCTAATTGATAGGTCCTGCTTCTATTTCTGCTCCATTCAGTATAAAATTCGTAGCCGGATAACTCCACTCAATTCTCAGGTGACTATAAAGGTTCGATAACACAGGTAATCAATCTCTCCGAGGTTCAGCTATCAGATTAAGATGGACTTTAGCCTCCTGTCATTTTTCCCATAAATCCCGAAGCATTCTAGATACTTTAAAGCAACTGATATTGTAGCTATAACCCTCATGTATTGTATTGAAACTTAATCTTTTAATAAATAATAGATGTCATGTGTGAGTGGGAAGGGAGTAGGTGCGACATGGAGGCAGAAAGTACATACAAAAAGCGCGTTATGCGTTATGAGACCAATTTTTCGGTACAATATTTCAAATATAACAAGTTCAAATAGAGTGTTATTGTTGTTACTCTGGAGGAACTAAATGGTCTAATAGAAAGCACAATAATAAGTTTTTACAGTCTTGAAGAAGACTTTTCCGAAGTTAAAGGATACATAAGCAGTTGAGTATACAAGAAAACTCAGGTGTTTGGCTAGTACGCCCTTGTTATCCACTAATTTACGGTTCCTACAACGTATCCTTCTCGTATTGCCTATATATCAACGAACCTAATATCCCATAAACCGTCGCTCTCAGCACCGGAATGAGTAGATGATAATTTCTGAAGATAGCCATATCCACATTCATCCAACACATCTTCAAAATCGTAGCGTTCTTGTGCGGTTTGCTTTTCCTGTTCAAGCCTTAGCATCAGAGCTGATTTTATCGCTTCGGATATTTGAGGCTCCTTGCTGTATATGTACCAAAGATTATGGGCGCCTCTCAATCCATAAAGGATCTTGCGCGTCTGTGCAGGCATTTTTGTGTAGTAACGGTTCATAATTTCGGTATTAACATCTTCCCATGATGGTGTTCTCCAATAAGCGAGCCTTTTAAAACCATAGCCGTCAAATTCAGCTGCTTGGCTAATACCTTGATCCAGTGTCGTAACGACTACATTTGTTTTAGCTGCAACTGCAGCTGTAAAATCTACTCCAGGATCCATCCACCCTACAAAAATAACATCATATTCTTCTTCGATCCCCCAGCTAGCATCAGCGATTTTAATGTAATCTGGTTTTGGAGTATTGAAGTTATAAAATATTCTAGCATCCTTTTCAATTCCAATCGCATTTATCAAATATTCTTTTACCTTGATTAAGAAATCACCGTAACCGCAACCAACGTCAACATATTTAGGATCATCGGAGATTGCCTTTGAGATTGAAACTATTCTTAGTACATCAATCTTCCTGTACGCAAAATATGTCCCCAGTAAAAAAGGGAAACTATATCTTTCATGATAAGGAGAAACAGAATATGTTCTGAAGTGTTCCAAAGAGTTCCTAGCCTTTATGAGCTCTTGTATATTAAATGATGTCATTTAGAGATTAGAAGCATGTTATAAAATCGTACGTCTTCATATATTTAGTCATCGAGAACTACTTCCCACAATCGATTACCTTTAGACAATGATGCTGGAAGGTGCTTCATATAATAAAATCCACATTCGTCAAGTACAGTCTCAAAATCAAAGTTTTCCATGGCATAGACTTGTTGTTCTCTTGTTAGCCATCCTTTCAAGGCACTACTAATTTTCTCTGATAGCTCAGGTCTTGCATATAAATACCATAGGTTATGCGCTGTGCGTAGTGCCGATAGTTTTTGCTTGGTTCCTTCATCAGCTTCCAATGATGGAGTGTAATATCTATTCATAAGCTCTGTGTTGACATCTATCCAAGAAGGTGTTTTCCACCAGGCTATTCTTTTAAAATCAAACTGATCGTATTCACATTCTCCATTGAGACCACACTGTCCGCCGCTATCAAATGTAGTAAGGACACATTTCGCGGATCGTGCTACGAATTGACGAAAGTCCACCCCGTGATCCATCCATCCTACAAAAGCCATATCAAATTTTTGTTCCCTAAACCACTCAATAGCACCGTGATAAATATAATCCGGCCGTGGTTTCCCAAGTATATAGAAAATAGCTGTTTCCCTTTCAATTCCAATCGCATTTATCAAATATTCTTTTACCTTGATTAAGAAATCACCGTAACCGCAACCAACGTCAACATATTTAGGATCATCGGAGATTGCCTTTGCAATTTGTGTTATCCTGAGTACATCTATTTTCCTATAAGTAAAATAAGATCCTGCAAAAAATGGGAAAATATATCGCTCGTGATGTGATGGAGGATTTCTTTGTTTGAACTTTCGGTACTCTACATAAGATCGTTGTAACTCGTCCAATGCAAAAGGCATCTATAGGCAGTAAAATTGCTTTTGCATCTCTTATACGTTCGGCAGTACAAGTCATGCAGCTTATACGTAGCTGATTGCCTTTCTTACCTACAGATAAGCATACAAATTGAGAAAATTGAAAATGCTGTCAAAACAGTTCTATCGTCGTTCAAAATTTCCAAAACGCTTATTAAGTTCGCCTATAATTTGGTCTTATGGTTAGGAAATTTGAAGATTGGTGGAGGACTGTTCCAGAAGATCTTAGGAATAAGTCACGTAAGGGAGATGAAGCAAACAAACCGTTGCTGAATCAAGTTAACTACGTTCTTTTACATCTCCATCTGGCTGGCAAGCATGATGCAAAACCAAGTCACGAAGAGCTAAAGGACTGGTTGCATAGCGGTCAGGTGGACGTCCTTAGGATGGGTGCAGCAAAAAAGTAAAATAGCACTCTATTCTTTTCACTTTTTCTGTATATTTGTTTAGTGATATGGTCTTGCTATTTTAGTCTTCATC
>JBKPMB010000074.1:0-20040 GCA_046731995.1 Thermoproteota archaeon
GTGAGAGATGTAATATCCATATGACTTGATAATAATGATATGCGATGATGGTGATGGTGAGGATTCAATGAGAGCAACAAATTAACGTGTCGTTGAGCTTTTGTCTCAAAACAGGAGACTTATCACTCAAATCTATCCCCACCACCACCAAACATGATTATAGATCAGATGCTAATGAGTTTTTTGGGTTAGCGTACAATATGTCATGTTCTTGTGGATGTTCAGTTTTTTAGCTTAGTCTATTGACGGATGGATGGAGACCGTAACGCTATACGGTTATAGCTAGCCGAAAAGCTACATAAGAACTTAACATATTGAATGACTCTTTTGAGCCATCGTCTTTAGAATAGATCTATCATCCGTCTATATTGAAAAAAGGGAATTTGTAGTAGTAGCAGTATTAATAAAAATGCACTGCTGCTACTGCTATAGCGTATCTATTTTGTTGTTGCTTTAGATGTCCTTATGGCGATATTTGTTATCCTCTTGGCAATCCAATAAGGCTACCGGTTCCCTGGTCTCGGCATGCATTAGCTCCATTTAATACAGCAATGCAGTTATCCGCGGTTGTTCGCCTAAAGTAACAAATCCACTTAGGACTTGCTCTTGTTTGTTTACTTATTTTGTAATTGTTTTGCTGTCATCTGCCAAGAGAATGACAATCATTGATATATCTACATCCAACTATGGAATAGCAAATAGAAATAAGAGTTTTATGTAAGTCATATAAGTATGGAAGAGCAAGAGTGTCAAATGAGCAATACTAATGCCTCGGAGGAGAATGTAGAATCCCCATCTACTTATGGAAACGAAGCTTATAAACAACATAGAATACAGGAGAAAAAGAAACAGCATCAACGAGAAGAAGAACCCTCTTCAGAATCAAATGACGTTAAATTGCCTGAAACATGATATCCCACACTTGACTAAATATTTGAGCAGGGAATATAAATGATAATACCCTTATGCTGATATCTTTTCCATCCTTCAGGTTCATTCGATAAAATTTGCTGTTCCATATTCTATAAAGTAGAAATGGCGCAAAGTAAAAATATACAAAATTCACGTATGAATAATTCATGGTTTATAAGTATATAGACATTGTAGGAACCTCAAGCACAAACATTACCGATGCGGTTAACAATGCATTTCACGAGGCTTCAAGGACAGTCAAGAATATAAAATGGGGTGAAATGGGTCGTGTCACATTTAGAGTAGAGCAAGGAGAGAAGTTGGAATACCAAGCAGAAGTTAGAATTGGCTTTGAGGTTCAAAGAGATACAGAAAGGTAGTCACGATAATTTCGCTATACTTAAAAGATCAGGTATAATCCCATAATCCCATATTATTATGGCTACAACTGTTAGCCGTATAATGAGAAAGCGATTAGAAACAATCGAAGCTACATCTTCTGTTCAACAAACAGCTAAGAAAATGAAAAATAAAAATGTGAGTTCATTGCTGGTAGTTGATGAAAAAGGTAAGCCACAAGGTATAGTCAGTGAAAGAGATTTAGTCACAAAGGTTTGCACAACTGATGTACTTGTTAATACAATAAAAAGTAAAGAAATAATGTCTTCTCCTGTTATCACTATTAGTTCTAAATCGTCTCCATCAAAAGCCGCCGATATGATGTTGCAACATAATGTAAGGCATTTACTCGTTGTTGATAATGGAGATAAGAACAAACATATAGGTATGATTACTCCACTTGACTTTACAAGGCATTAGGAACATGTTGCTAACGAGGATAGAGAAGCTATTGAGAAGATGTTAGAATATTATATGTAAAAAGCTAGGTATTGCTAATTTCTAAAAACACTTGTGTTCTATCGTTATATTGAGTCTTGTTGCTTTCATTATCTTGTTAAATACTTCGTTTGGAATCTATTCGCACTCTATGTTTTATATATAAAGTATTACTAATATTCTAAGACAGTTGTGTCATACTTATATACCTAGTATTCAAATACATCATTAGTTGAAATATTAATCTATCTATATTTCCATATGCTATAGCTGACAACGAGGTTAATAGGTCACGCCATTATTTTTCTAAGGAGCAATATAACAAGTGAAAGAAAAATTGCTTAAATAAAGGAAGATGATCTGACAAAGGAAAATGCATTGGCAAATGTAACTATCTAGTGGTAATGAAATAAACTTTGACTGTATAGTAATCTAGAGCTGAACCAAAAGGAAAAACAGATAATCAGGTGAAAATATGCGCATTGTTCCCATTTTAAGAATAGGTCACAACTTCTGCATCGTTTGTGTCCAATAATGTAACGACTTAATGCTTTGTGACGTATACGTACTACCTTACAAGACATTAAATAGCACTTCCTTATTTTACTTGGATACAAGATATGGATTAGATTATTAATATTAGATAACCATGTTAAGCCAGATTTTTAAATTAATTATTAAGGAAGAGTTAGGACACCGTGATCCCATGATTAAAGCATAGAAGGTATTTTGCTAAATTCAGAACCTCTCTAAGAGGGCTGCCTCGTTAGAAAATAATGCGTAGTGTATAGAGGAGTATAAGAAAGTGCACAAGCTATAGTTTAATCCAATATGCTGTAGCATATCTCGTATCATCTACCGTATTGACTAAGTGGTATCGGGGTAGACGATACGAGAATACTTACATGTTGCCTAGTAGACAGTACCTCAAGCTATCATTGCATATGTTATAAATTTTGGATAACTAAGTTAACCGAGATTTTGGGTAGTTTATACACAAACAAGTCAAAGTTATTTTTGATGATGAACTGTAACTAATGATGACAATAATAACCCTTATGGAATGAAATCGAACCATGAGGGTGTATCTTTATCCACCTCCTTACTTGCTTGATGGAATACAGGATTGACAGTTGGTTGTTATTCTTCCTTTGGTGTTTTTGTGTTTGGTTGCAAAATCATATGCAAAACTACTTTAATATGACTTTTGGAATATTGCCACTCACTATAGGTACTCACTTAAGATTTTTGTTAATTAATTTAATACGATAACGACAACAGCCGAGGGCAGCCAATCTGTCTTCTTTCTATGATATTTACTCCAAATCCTCTTTCCCGTGAACCATCTTCTAATTGATGTAATTACCAACAGTTTCACTTTAACTTGTATTTACTGTATCAGACTTGTGTTAAGAGGCTTTCAAATCTTGACATATAAATTTGCTCTATGATCTAGTAAAGCTCGTGATTATTATTAGTAGATTATTTTAGTAAATTATATCATGATTATTATGCGCATCATTCTTTAATGATACTATTTCTGTAGAGATAAAAAGAATAATTCACTATGTGAATTTAATTAATCCATCTCTGCGCTGTCTTTTAGCTTACTGGTATGGCTCCATACGTAAGTTATAATAACTCTAGTTACTTTCCAATAGTTTATAACAGCATGTGATAGTCTTCTTGTCTCGAAATACATTAATACTACAATTTCTGTCAATATAACAGCTATAAGAATAACTTTGACATCAGGTAAATACTTTAACAAAGGTGTAAAAGCTCTTGATTCTCCTGATATAGGACATGTTGTAAGGGAAACTCCTGACAAAATTATAGTGTTTGGTGGCAAACATGAGAGATATGATATACCTATTTCCGAAATTCAGCAAGTTGGCGCTAATGTTCTGATAGGTCTGACGCTCAAAGAGATTGTTGGTAAATACAAAGTTGACCGCGAAGATCCTCTACCTACAAGTCGCAAAGACCCATGGACTTCGCCTTCTGGAAGAATTGATCTTGGTACGTATGAAAAGGAGTATCCAAGATCATTGTTTAATAAAGGCGTAAGAGCAAAAAACGAAGACCATGTTGGATATATAATGCGAGAAACTAACGACAAAATAGTGGTTTTTGGTGATCGTGGTTATAGGTATGATATCCCAAAATCACTTATAATAGCAGTTGGAAGAAATGTAATTCTTGATATAGACTTTCCTGAAATATTTAAGTATGAAGTTGATAGAAACGCACCGCTTCCTACCGGAGAACCAGTCGATAAATTAGCATACGAAGCATATCCGGAAGATTATCATGAACCCAAAGAATAAGATAGATTGACGGTTTTTGAAATTTTCTTTATCCAAAGAAAAAGAGCAAAAAAACACAATACACTTGTATCTTAGAAATCGAGTGATGCTCTAAAATCATTCATGGGCAATAGCGATGAACATTACAAACAAGCAGAGGAATAACAGCTACAATAAGTTTTCTGATTATAATAGGGCTGTAGATGTGATGAGAGTGCACATAGTAACTATAATAATTACCAATCAAACTTATCTCTAGCATTTTGGCATCATATTGAATGGTAAAAGAAATATGCCCAATGAGGTTTTCTATGAAACAATTAAGCAAAGTTTACTGGTGTATTGCCTGGTAAAAAAGAAGAGATATGATTTACATATACGATACTTGAAAAGAAGGGTATTAAAATATCAATACTGCATGTAAACAGCATACTTTTACAGTTTCTGGCATCATGTAAGCAATTGATATAGTACATCAAAATGTATGATAATTAAAAAAACTTAGTTTGGACTTGAACATATATGCATACATACAAGGGAGCACTTCATTGGTTCTGGTTCCAATCTAGTCATGTAAAATGACTTGCGTGGAAATCTCTATTGCTAAATCTTGATGTCTAATAGATTAGTATATTTTATTGTATGTGGCTGCTATCTTTGCCTACGTAAATCTATAAGTTCGTTATACCCTTCTTGAAATTCCTTTTGTAATTTATCTAGTAGGCTCATATATCTATCATCCTTGGATAGAGTGGTTTTCATTGCACTCTCTAATTCATAAAATGCCACTTTAGCGTTATCATTATCAATCTCGGGACTCGTTCCGAGTATATTTGATTCATTATACATTATTGCTACCTTGAATGCCAAAGTTTTAACATGCCATTCTAACTCAGATTCTAATCCCTTAATATATCCGCTACGTTCTTCAGTATTAGCGTTGGATTTAATAATATTAAGCGTATAAAGAGTTGATTCACAACATGTTCTCAAATAACGGGTTATTACTGAGTATAGACGAGCAGTACAAGTTTTTATGGTGTCTGTTTCAAAGTATGGGTAAAGCAATGTCTTCAATAATGTGTTTTCCTGATATTTTACCAATAGCTTTGGTGAGTAAGTTGTAACGTTCGAAAATATATAAAACAGGCCACAACTGGTTAATTTATAGGTTGTTGCTCCACCCAAAAATTTTCCTTCTTCTTCAATTAAATTTAATTCTTGAAGCTTTTTTATTGTAGTATATTCACTTTTGTAGGCCATAGGCTGGCGTCTGGATTTGATATAAGAAGTAATTTTATAGGATGAATCATGACCACTCATAATTTTGAAAAGAAAGGATTTCTCTGTCTCACTAAGCTCTATTAGCTTACATAGCGATAACTCTGATATATAGATGGAACAGTCCACTTGTGTATATGTCAGCCTATATTCAATAAGTATTTCTTAATTTGCTGTATTAAAGCAATCTATAAACCGACATTAAACATTGAGAAATACAATAGTCATATCAGCTAGCATACCTCCACAGCTAGCGAAACAGATCGATTCAGAACGTGGTAAAATAAACAGGCCACATTTTTTGAGAGAACTTATAGAAAAAGGTCTAGCTGTAGGAGCAGCAGCTACAACACAAAAGAAATGAAAGTAAAAAGTGCTGGCCCCGGCGACCAAGCTGAGCCAGCGACCCAAGACTACAGAACACGACCGCAAGCCGACCAAGCTTTTGATCATGAAACACGGCTAAAGGAGCGCCTTACGATGTCTATAGAAAGTAGTAGTATTGAAGATTTAAAGTTTTATCGAGCAATTCATGCTAAAAATTATGAAAAACGTACTTCTGTCAGTCAAATTGTACAAGAAACACGCGTTTGCGATTACGCTGCTAGCTATTGTGAGGATGTAAATCAGTACGTCTTAGCGCAGGCAGATCAGCCATTTCGCATTCAGCTTCAAATCGATGAAGCTGATAACGCAAGCAACGATGTATGTTTGTCAAATGAGGAACGAAGATATCTTAATAGTGTGGCGGATCCTCCTGCAATCGACTTCGTCGACTCGGCTATCGAGAAATTGAAGATAGCGAACAAAATGCTTCGTAGCTTCAAGTTGCGTTTGACGATAGCAATAGAGCCAGGAGATTTTTGAAATGACAGAAATAGTAGCAGCAGTACGACCAAAGGATAAAATTGATTGGCGACTAGTCGTTGACGACCACATAATCCCTGCTTTAGAATGGTTTGAAGAACAAGGAATAACACCAACGCTTAGGACTTTATTCTACAGACTTGTCTCTCTGCAAGTTATACCCAACACTAAGAATTCATACAAGCAATTAAGCAAAGTCCTAGTCAAAGAGCGCAAAGAAGGTAACATTGAATGGGATGCAATTGCAGACGAAGGGCGACTAGTACTCTGCAATTTTAACGATGTATATGAAAGTCCTGAGCAGTACATCCAACGCGGCATCAACCATATAAAAAACGCAGATTCACGCTATAAAGTACCGCGGTGGTACAAGCAAAAGCACTATGTTGAGTTATGGATTGAAAAGCAGGCATTAGCCGATACTTTTGAATCATTATTAGAAGATAGACAGGTCAGAATAGTCGTTAACAAGGGATACGCAGGCTGGACGTTCTTAAGTGAAAATGCTGACAGATTGATGGATATACGTCTGAAAGATCCAGATAAACGTATTCACATTCTGTATTTCGGCGATTTTGATCCAAGCGGCGAAGATATGGACAGGCATTTAAGCGAAGCATTATCGCACTTTGGCCTAGAGTACATAGTTGACTTTGAGCGAACAGCAGTTACCGAGGATCAGATAGACAAATATAATTTACCACCAATCCCAGAGGATAGGCAGACGTTAGAGAAACTAGACAACGATTCCAGGAAAGATGGATTTATAGATAAACATGGGCAGTTAATTGCAGTTGAAATAGACGCTTTATTGGCAATTGTTCCAGAGCAATTCAAACAACTAGTACAAGAGTCAGTAGACCAGTATTTTGATGAGACCATATACAAAAGGGAGCAGGCCAAGCAGTCAGCAGAGAAGATACGGCGACTAGTCCGTCAGAAGGTTAAGCTCCTTGATGACGATCATGGCACAATGGAGGGGGTCTGAAAAATGACCGCTACCGCTTCTTCTATCGCACCAGTAAATCGTAGAGATTTAGTTAACACGATACTAGAGCTGCCGGAAAAGGACTTTCTGGATCTCGTTAACATTCGATATAACAGACCAACAGGAATGCACATGCGTGGGAAATATCTCCATATTATAGATGCAAACAATAAACCATCAATAGTTGAACGCTGGACAGAAAATTGCCTAGCGGAGCAGCTCTTTTTGGAATTGGCGACCACAAAGCTGCTAGTATCGCATAATGGTCAATGTGGCATAACTGTTCACAAATACTATAACCAAGCACTGGCGCTGAGATGGTGGATTCCAATAGCAAGGCCGGTGTCTGCATTTGTGGTTGATAGCTCTGATCTATCAGCCAGAGTAATAGCAGAGCTCATGGTACTAGATGATCCTCAAGACGTGTTAAAGCAGGCAGTATGTAGAATATTTGAGAACATAGATCCGGTGCAATACCATCTTAGCATTGCTTCAAAGCTTAAGGTGCGACTGGTGGATTTGGAGGACAAATAAGATGCCACATTATTCTTATGAGTGGCATGATGTGCCAATAGAAGATCCAGAGCTTACACAAATCGGCTTTAGTAAGCTTTCATTACCTCTGAACGGCGGCACTCAGTTAGTAATCAAAAACCTGGACCATACAAAGGTTGTATACTGTCCTTTCCACAAACATGATACGGTTGTTAAAGTACTAGAGTCATTGCAAGAAAAGCTACCGCAAGAGCAATACATAGACGAAAACACCGCTGCCAATCTGATAGCGTATATTAAAAGCAAGCTATATGACTTGCAGCAAGATGACAGCCTGCCATTTTTCAAAATCAAAAGTGGGCGTAAGGACGGCGGAAACGGAAACGGCAAGGGACAAGCGAAAAAGGAGGCAAGGGTTACCGATGTTGGTAACACTAGCACTAAAGCCAGCGAAGAGCAAGAGGAAAGACGGCAGCGACTGCTTGCTACTAAGATTAGGACTGAGGATATACAGTTTGTTCTTGATACGATGGCAAAAGAAGCGCCTTACGATGTTCCGTCGATAAAGCAGTTGTTCTTTGGAATGGCTAGCGCATTTACAAAATGTCCTATCCATCATAGTGTAACTTCGAGGAAAACCGGAGCAGGTAAGACTCATGACTTGACGTTGGTGTCAGGCTATTTTCCAAAACGCTATGTGGTTGCCCTAGCTGGAATGTCGGACAAGGCGCTATTTCACAGACATGGCATCAATGTCATAGTCGATGAAAACACTGGAAATACAATCCCCATACAGCCACAGGTAGATGAGCTAAAGAGCCAGATTGAAGAGTTGGAACATGACGGCAGCAAGGAAAATAAAAAGGAAAATAAAAGGCAGATACAAAGGCTCAAGCGTGAACTTCAAGAGCTTTATGACAGCTCGCAAAAATTAATCCTGCTCGACAACACGATATTTCTGTTCTTAGACACTGCGCAGGAAGGATTGTTTAATACTTTAATGTCAATGATAAGTCAGGACTCTGAGGATCAACTATACGAATTTACGGATAAAAGTGGCATGGGTAAACTTGGCTCTAAAACAAATAGGCTGCGAGGCACTCCGACTATATTTACAACCCAGGTCATAGATGATACAAGGCAGGTGCGATATCAAGAAAAGAACAGACTACTTATACATGTAATACCCGATACAAGCACAAAGAAAATACACACCGCTATGCACTTGATTGGTCAAAGATACGGGCTATCGGATGAAGAATATGAGTCAGAGGTTGTAAACGGTGATGACAAACAACGTGCCCACGAAATTCTAAGCATTATAGTAGAAAAGCTGATAGACCATAGTAGATCTTTTGGTCCAAAGAAAGTCGGCGTGAAAGTGCCTTTTGCGAAATCAATCGCTCATGGGATCCACAAAGAGCGAGAGGTAGAGGAGTGGGCTATGACTATAATGGACAGAACGATGCGATACCTTGCCATTATAACCAAAGTCAATATGGACTCTAGGCCCAGAATCGTCGATATGGAAACCGGCAAATTCTATCCTATTTCGACGTTTGAAGATCTGAAGGAGACATTGCAACTTATGCGAATGGCTTCAAGTATCGTTACGCCCTATATTGCGAATTGGTATAACAACGTCTTTCTACCTGCCTTCAAAGCACTACCAGGCCAACCAAACAAGCTAACAAAAGAAATCCTCAACAAAGATGGCGAAAAGGAGGAAATCACAATTATGCAGGAAAACGACATAGGCCTGACTAGCAAAGAATTGGCCCAAGAGACTTATGATGTTATGAAACTTCCAATAAGCAGTGAAAAAATGCGAGAACAGTATCTTTATCCGCTGCTCAACATGGGGATCATAAACAAGACTAGGAGCGTGATAAACAAAAGTGAGAATTTATATTCTCCGGTCGAGGATAGCATATTTTCCCTTTTTGAAGAAGAGAACGACTTTCGCCTAAAGATACCAGACTATCGGCTATACCCACGTAAGAATGTTCTAGAGGAAGGGTTTAGAACTATTGTAAAACAAGCCGCCAGAGAGGGTGTAGATCAGAGATACAAGGTACTTGACATAGACGGCAGTGAAATCACTGTCGACCAGATAATAGACAAATATCTTAGCAACCCTGAAAGCTGCTTCATAAGAGGCTATACAGAGTTTAACAATGAAAAATGAAAAACACCCCGATTGGCGGCCTGTTTAACGATGGTTTCCGTAACATTGTTCTACATCATATTTATCCAAAAGTACCAACCTCTAGCCATAAATCAGTACTCAAGTACATCAGGCCATGCGACGATGATGGCTGATGGGTCCGGGCATTTCTTGCCATCTTATTTGATGTTGAATATCGCGTTACCACCGACCAGTAACACCTATTGCGCTTACATATGTTTTAGTAAAGTATATAGCTTACATTGCTGTTTGTATGCTTGAGTGCTTTCGCGAGATAGGCACTCAGGAAAAAGAAAGAAAATGGAATCAAGAACGACAGCAAATCAGATCAACAAAGAGATTGAAGAGTTCATAGAAGGAGACTACATAACCATAAAAGAAGGCGAATCAAGAACACTGGAGTTTGATATAAACAAAATAAAGTTAGAGGACAAAACTGACTTTAACGGAAACCCTGTAAAGAAGGTGCAGTTCTTAGTAATAGGCCCACAAGATCCGCAACGAAGAGAGAAAAAGTTTAAGCTGTCAAAGAAGCATGTGCCAAAGATATACAATGAACTGAAGAAAGGCAAAACAGTGCTTGAGGTATTCAGAACAGGACTTGGAAAGCAGACAGAATATCATGTAAAGGCAGTAGGATAACTGCTACTGACTTTTGCTAAGTAGCCCTGTTCATCTCCTATTTTTTATCCCATTACATTAAATGAGAGCTCAGTTAACCTCTTAATATATAGCAGCGCTTTGATACCCTAGTCTGATAAATGATGACGGTGCCGAATCTTCAAAAAAGGTTATAACATTTGATAACAGGCATATCAAGTCATACAGATAAAAGGATACCACTAGACGTAGAGACATTGAACGTTGGAGAGATTCATAGAATCGATGACTAGCACTACCTAGTGACTAGTATTCATACACTAATCTATAAAATACTCCACCTTCTCTTTCTTTTTTACCAACAACATTGTACAGGCTAATTACATAACATATAGTTAGCATACGAACCCAGAAACTCATTATAAGCCTGTTTCATAATCATAGATTGAAGTGCAGGAGGGACAACGTCTACCATGAAAATGGATAAAAAGAAAGATGACTTACCAAAGACAACCGCTGACTTTCAATGCTTTGTATGCGGAGCCATCTTTACTACTGATGAAGACCGAAAGCAACATCTAGAGAAAGAGGCACACGGCCAGCTTCGCGATGACGAGACAACTGAAGAGTAGGAAATTGCCAAGAAACAGGAGGAGTTAGATGAGAGTCATCCACATCATATATGACAAATTATCATTGAAAATAAGCAGAGTAGTTTTGGTATAAAGTCTGTCTGATTTTTATTGTGTGACTATGAAAAACAGTTAGTAAGGCATATCCTCTACAGATAGATACTTACTTTTAGCCACTGGCTTGCAACCCAACGGTCAATATGTGCTGAGACCAGATGTTCTTTAGATAAATCTTCTCCTTAACTCCTTTCTTTGCCTCGTACCATATTTTGTATTATACCACATTGCAGAGAAAATATATTGGGTGTTGTAGTATTAGCCGCAAGCAAGCATTGGTTTGGCTAAGTACAAAATGAATTCGCAATATTAACGATTTTTGGAAATTCATACTAGTAGACATGTAAGACTTTGTATACCCTACCACTATAACTGAACTAATTGAAATAAAATAATCCATGCTGAAAGTTCACTTTACTAATTGATACTGTGCTGTGGTACTTCAGTTACTCTCTATCAGGCTAACTACACTTATTATAAGAATCCCAAATTATGGCTTGAGAAATCAAATTCACTATGTTTGTTGTTTTCGTTCAAGTTCTTGTAGCCTTATAGATAGGCCAAAAGCTGTTTTTGCAAAGCATCAATTCGATTGCTCCGTGGCTTGGTTAACGTTCTAAGTAGTGGCACAGCTATACCACATTTTTGACACTTGACAAAATCGTTGGATATCTTCATGATTCTATGGCTTCTGATTGCTGCTTTTCCATTTCTTCTATTTCTTTCAAAGATGGAAGCTCAAAAGACTCGTTCAATATACGCTAGTTCCTATTAGCTACGGCGTAGCTATAATCTTATAGAATAGGCTTCTCCATGCATACATCATTTATTCATGAATTACATAAGCAGACTGTCTATACATTTTATTAATTATGAAATCATCGGAGAAGACAGTCGTAGAAGAAGAACAAGATATGAAACTATTGATAGCTGAAGATGAACAAGATACTGCATTAGTATACAAGCTGGCATTACAAGACCGGGGCCATCAAGTCACCATTACAAATAATGGCCAAGATTGTCTGGATGTTTACCATTTGGAACTACAAGATGTGACTTTAACTACAGACCCATCAAAACATGTCCAGCCATTTGATGCTGTAATATTAGATTATAAAATGCCAGAAATCAACGGCATGGAAGTTGCAAAAGAAATTCTTGCTATCAATTCACATCAGAGAATAATATTTGCTTCTGCTTATGCAAAAGAAACTTTGATAGATGCGATACAACAGCTAAATCAAATAGTAGAACTGCTTCAAAAGCCATTTAGTAGAGATACGCTAATAGATACTATTGAAGATAATGAAATTTATTCTCAATTGCGAAGATTCAATGTAAAGATAGATCTTGTCAAGGCTGCCAACCTTAGGCATGAACAGTTAAGAGACATATTAGAGGTCCTGAAGAAATCAGAAGAGAAGAACTACTAGCAGTAATAATATGGATGACTCTAATTCTTAAACTTAAGGTTTTTGATAATCCTGAAAAGAGCACGCTGACAACTATGCATATAACAGCCAAGCCTATTATTACCTTTTTTAGCTTGCATTCAAACATTACTGTAGATAAAGCTAAAATCTGACCGACGTAATATTTACGAAGGCAATTTCTGAAATTTGAGCACGAAATCTGGCCAGTTAGAATGGCGTAGAAGTCATTGAGCTAAGAACCAGAGGCTTAAGCTATGCAGATAGCACCATGTCCTTGGAGGAATTGATCTTATATTAAGAGTGTTGGGCTATATCATCGAGATAAGATTGCTCAGATGGCAAGCATATCTCCAATGCCACAGCTGCCGCTACATCTTCATACAATGGATGAGAGAAAAATAAAAAAAGTGGTTTAGCAGTTTTCTACCACATTTTGTTCATCGTCTTCGTCAAACTGCGAATTGAAAGCTCCATGCGCTGCTGGATGTCCTTGATCCTGATTTCCTATTCCCTGCCTTGGCGTCTCATTTCCTGGTAGTTCTGGTACCGGATCTCTGGTGTGTGAACCTAACGTTCCTTCATCTGGATTATCTTTATGCTCTTGTGCTCTATGCTGTATTACTTTGCCAAAGCAATCTGCTTTTACTGTGGTTTTGCAATCTGAATTGTCTGTATTGTCACATAGCGTTGGGTCTGTTACAGTTCCTCCCTTGTTAGCACCTTCTCCTGAAGTTTGTTGTGCGTTGTCGTGAATTCCAACTCTATCTGGTTGATCTGTTGCCTTCTCGTTGGTGAGACTTCCTTGACCATTGCTACTCCTATCCGTGGTGCTAGTACTAGCAATAGGATCAGCAGTATTGGTATCTGGCTTTTTGTCTGTGCTGCTTGTGCTTATCTCTGCCTTTGTGTCTGGCTTTTTGTCTGTATTGCTAGTAGCATCTTTCTTTGTGTCGCTGCTAGCTGTATCGGTGGTATCATCGGCTTTTGCCTTTGAGTCTGATTCTGTCTTTTCTTTTGCCTTTGTATCTGGCTTTGAGTTTGAGTTTGACTTTAAGGCTCCGTCTGTCTTTGCTTTTGTATCTTTGTGTTTGTTGTCTTGGCTCTGGCTGCCTACCTTGGCTTTGTTTTCGTTATGTTTTTTACTATTACTACTACTATCGGTTTTTTGGCTGTCTTTTTGTTTTTTACTATTACTATCGGTTTTCGCAAATGCGTTCATCGCATGCATTTGTATTGTGGCTACTCCTGCTAATGCTGCTAGAAGCAAAACCAGTGTGAGCGAGCGTTGTATTGTTTGAAACATCAGAGCTGGCTTATGCAGCTGGTAGTTAAGTGAAGTCATGAAAGAAAATAGGCTTGGAGCGTAAACTTACGCTATCTTTTTTTTGCCATTCTCTTTGTCGCTATCCACTAAAAATTAGAGTATCACAAAATAATGAAGTTTAGTAAGGATGTTCTAGATATCATGTATGCATGAGATAAAAGAGTTTGCAAATAACATATATGTTGCAAATCACGGAAAACTTGATTCAAGGGTAAGAGTGGTTCCTATCAAGCTGTATGACAAGTACAACCCCAGATGCATAAGGTGTAAAGAATACACTCAACACCTTTTCTCTTATTTGTCACTCAGTGTAATTTTCAATCCATTTTATCCTTTTCATATCAATTACGTTTTATGTATCTATTAATGGACACTTGTTGTATGTATACACTAGATAATAAAACTGCGAAACAGAGATTGTCGGTGATGCTGGTAACTATTATTATGATCCCTGCAACCATTAGCATACTACAACCCTATTATCAAACAGCTAAAGCGTACCCCTGCGTTGGAGGTAGTGCAAAAGAATACTGTACAGGATATCATGATGGAGCAATACTTGCCTATCGAGATTTTAATACCGGACATGATCTGGATACAAGCCAACATCCATGTACTGGTAATAGCACTGATTATTGCAATGGATATATCAGAGGATATAACGACGAGGCAGACTTGTTAGGTTAGTTAAAATACAGTGCTAACTATAATCTTATACCGTTAGCATCTCTATCCACCTATCCAAACATGAATTATTTAAGGAAATGGTAAAGATAAAACAAATGGCATATTATTATCTTGTTTTGTAGCATCCGTAGTGGCAGTTGTGGAACGATCACGATCGGTTGAGCTTTGCTGATCAGTACAGTTTGAACCTTGTTCACATGTTGTCTGTAGCGCAGGCGTATCTGTCCTAGTTAATGGGACATTTTCTCCACTTCCTTGATTTTCACCTGTATTGCCGACATCATTTGTGCGAATACTTATGATTTGAGCGTCAGCGTTTGCTGACACACGAAAAACAACAAGCCAATCTTATCTTTCACTTCCGATAACTGTAGGCGGACAGAGTGAAAATCCTGGTCATGATTCAAGCGATGATGGCCCTCCACCAGCAGTATTACGTAAGGACGACTCGTATAGTGCTCAGGATTCGGACTGGACTACAGCTGACAATAACACCATCCCTGAAAAGCATATGAATGGTTTATCAAACTGTGAATCCAGTGCTGCAGAAGATGGTCATCTCACACTAGTTGAAATAATGGACTGTTTCCATCGCGTGTTTTGAATGCATCCATTTACCAATTTTGTGAATTAATCTGTAGAGAAAAATATTATAATTACTTTTGAAGATACGCAACACCTTGAAAAATTAAGCATGAGGAAATGCAACAAATGAGCACAAAGATTCAACAACAGACTGAATGGGAGAGCCAAAGTAATAATACATACAAAAATGCATAAAGCTGACTTTCACAAAGTATACCATGCGTGAATATGAATAACCCTTCTTTTTCACGAAGGAAATATGAATAATTTGAGCTCATATATGAATAACAGTGTAGAATGGCGTAGAAGCAAAATACAAGAGTTAGCAAGTCAGGGCTATAACCAATCAGAGATATCAAGGGTACTGCAAATAAGCCAGCCTACTATTAATAGAGATATATCATATCTTAGAAACCAAGCTAAAACCAACATCAAAAAATACATTGACGAGCGATTGCCAGAAGAATATGAGAAATGTCTTGTTGGGTTAAATGCAATTACAAAAGAAGCATGGAATACAGTACAAAATACAGAAGACAAGAGAGAAAAGATACAGGCATTATCATTAGCAAAGGAGTGCTATTCTATGAAACTTGATCTATTAACTAATGCTACTGTAGTTGATGATGCGATTAGGTTTGTATCTTCTAAGACTAAAGAGAAGATAAAATCATCTACTGAAGGTGATAAAGAAGAATCAAATGAACCTGACTATAACGAAGATACAGATCAGCTAGAAGAAGAGCAGGAAGAGGAAACAGGAGAAACAACAGCCACAATAAACCAGGTTTTCTAAATTAGTTTACGTCCAGTACGTCAAATAACAAATTCTAACTACTGCTAACTGGTACAATATGTACATAGCCGTATTCTTATATAGCAACTTATGCATATCTGGAATGCTCAAGGAAACAAAAGCTAACGTATAACACTTTACAAAATAATCCTCTGTTATAATTACTTATAATAAACTAAAAAGAAATACTCCCATCAAAAACATATAATAATGACAATTAGTAAAAACAATACTTCCATGTAAATACATAGTTTCCTTTCTTTCTGCTTGTAATTCAGTGAAAAAGGAGTTGTTAAAAAATAAGGGCTAAGAATGCTGTTAGTTCTACTATATTTGTGATGATAGTACTTTTATTGTCATTTGCAGCATTAACTCAAAATCAACTATCACTCCAACAACAACAACCATTATTATCATCACTAATTCCTTCTTTAGCGTATGCTGATAAAGCAAAATTGAAAAACAAATCACTTACCAATGATATATCAGATCAACAACAACCGCAAAAGTCGTTGTCATCCTCACCACAAGTAGCATCTATACTTCCAAGTGCAGCACCCATGAACAACAAGATACTAACAGCAACTACAAGGGGAATATCAAATCAATTTATAATAGTGTTAAAAGACTCTTTAAATTATGCTACTAGTAACGCTCCCTCTACTCTTTCTATTCCTTCCAACTTGATTCATAGTGATACAGATAGCTTTGATGGCAGCAGTAGTAGTAGCAGTAATAGTAGACTTCCAGAAAGTGCTACTAAATCTATAAGAGACATATCCCAACGAGCTATCTCAATGGGTGCACGAGTACAACACATTTTTGATTCAGTAATTCATGGATTCACTGTCAGAGTCCCAAATCAGCAAGTCATTGATGTTTTGGCTAAAGATCCAAGAGTTGCATATATTGAACAAGACCAACGAGTAAAAGCGTTTCAAACTCTGCCAACTGGAATTAATCGTGTAGATGCAGATCTGAGCCCAACTCAATCTGGAGATGGAAGGGGTAGTATTGACGCTGATATTGCAATCTTAGATACAGGAATAGATCTATCACATCCTGATCTCAATATTTATGTACAAAAGACATTCGTATCGGGTACTTCTTCTGCTAATGATGATAATGGACATGGTACCCATGTAGCAGGTATTGCTGCTGCTAAAGATAATGGTTATGGAGTCGTAGGCGTAGCTCCGGGTGCTAGATTATGGGCTATAAAAGTTATTGACAGCACTGGCTCAGGTTTTATCTCTACTCTTATATCAGGAATAGATTATATAGCAAAGTACTCCAGCCAAGTGGATGTTGCTAATCTAAGTCTTGGATGCGAATGCAAATCTAGTGCACTTGATACTGCAATTAATAATGCGGTTGCCAGCGGAATAACCTTTGTAGTTGCAGCTGGCAATGATCATATAGATGCTTCTACATTATCTCCAGCTAACAATCCTAACGTGATAGCGGTATCTGCTATAGCAGATAGTGATGGTAAATGTGGAGGAAGGGGACCATCAACAAGCTATGGACATGATGACTCGTTTGCTAGCTTTAGTAATTATGGCTCAACAGTGGATATGGCAGCTCCTGGAGTACATATCCTTTCAACTTATAAAGGAAGATCATATGCATACATGACTGGAACTAGCATGGCAGCATCGCATGTTACAGGAGCAGCTGCCTTGTATAAAGGAACGGCGGATCCTTCTGCATCTCCATCAGCTGTGAAAAGCGCATTGATAAATCAAGGATCTAACATATCAACTGTATGTGATGGTAATGGTCATGGATATTTTACAGGCGACCCTGACTCATATCATGAACCACTATTATATGCAAGAGATCTATAATAGAAGAGATATGTGCAAGCATTTCTTAACATATTGAATTGTTGATGTGATCTACTTATCTACAATATGCAAGATATATACGTAGTTTGTCTAACAGCAATAAGAGAGGCATGGAATGCAGCGGCTAATACAGAAGATAAAAGAGAAAAGATACAGGCATTATCATTAGCTAAAGAGTGCTACTCTATGAAGCTTGAACTGTTAACTAACGCTACTGTAGTTGATGATGCTATTAGGTTTGTAAGTAACCATTCCAAAGTGAAGCTAAGGCTGTCTTCTAACAGCAGTAGTGATGAAGAAAATTCGAAGGGTCATGATGATATTGAAGAATACGAAATGGCTGATCAGCAAGGAGAACAGGAACATGAGGTTTTGGGTAGTACTTATACAACAAACGAAGTCTTTTAGGCCAGTAGTTATTAGCCATCAGCATAATTCTTGTCTTCAATATAAGTAAAGAAGAGATCTAATGCATTCAGGTTTATTTATGTTCGACGTAAAAAGTATAATTCTTGATTAATGATACTCTTCTAGGTGCATTTGCTGGTGGGATAATTGGATTTGGAGTAGCAATAGGCAGAGACATAGTTAATCGACGGCTTACCAGTCCAAAGATTACTATTTGTGAAGAGAGTGTAGAGGCACAATTTGACTATAACTCGAGAACGTCGATTGATAAACCAACCAAATTCGCTGGAACTAGGATAAGAGTACGTAACAAAGGTAGTACTGCAGCCGAGGATTGCAAAGCCAGCTTGATCATGAGGGAGCAAGATATTAGAGTTGCTTGGCATCTTCCAAAGCAAGATTATAGCGTAATAATTAATCCAAATGATTCAGAATACGTCGATCTTTGTGCGATATCATCAATTCCTGATTCCACCTCACAACGATACATAATTATATTTACAACCGAACGCGGCTATGGGACTTACCAAGAGGATGGCAGGACTATGGATATATCTGGTGTATTAGAAGCTGATCTAAAAATCTCATCAAGAAATGCAAATCGTTCCGTTAAAAAGATATGGATTTCTGGCATTCCAAGCAAGAATGGGAAGATAGTTTATTTCAAAAAACCACAGTAAATCATAACAACATTAACAACAAAAAGATAAAGCTGATGGTATAGATATTATTTATAGAGCAGTGACATTCAAAGACTTAAAGAAAAGAATTACCCTTGAAACAGCACAACAACAGGAGCAATCTAGGCTGTTTGGGCGATTACAAAATAAACCATTCTGGATATGGGATAAACAGCAGCATAAACTAGAAGATATAAGAACAGATGGGGATTGCTGCTTTAATCATATTATCGGTTTGCCCCAAAAAGATGGAGAGGATAAACCACTTTACGATTATGAACAAATAATATTTGATTCTCTAGTTACTCCTAATGGCAATAAACATCTCTGGATAAAGAAGGCTACAGGACTTGGTGTTTCTGAATTCATGCTTAGATTCATGGCCTGGCTTTGTTTGAGAGACGATGCATTATCAGGTTCGCAGATGTGCATTGTCACAGGACCAAGAATTGATTTGGCTATTGCTCTAATAGATAGGATGAAGCGATTGTTTGCTGCAGGTAGCGGTAAGGGCCTTATCACCTTTGATACTAAAGAGACAGTAATAGAGCTAAATGGTGTAAAGGTTGAGGCTTTTCCTTCTCATCACTTGGATGCAATGCGAGGTCTCTCGAGCGTCTCTTTCATTTTATTGGATGAAGCTGATTTCTTTCCTCCAGGACAGCAGCAAGATGCTAGGGACATAAGTGAGCGCTATATTGCAAAATCAAATCCTTATATTGTAATGATATCAACACCAAATGCTCCTGAAGGTCTATTCGAAAGGATAGAGAAAGAATCAGAAGATACCTGTTTATACAAAAGGTTGTTCTTAGATTACACTTACGGCATTGGTAAGATATACGCTACTGAAGAAATAGAGAAAACAAAGCAATCGCCTTCATTTGAGCGAGAATACAACCTAAAATATCTTGGAAAGATAGGCAATGTCTTCCATACAAAAGATATTGAAGCAGCAATAGAAAAAGGCAGGAAGTATAATCCTGATAATTTCAATCCCTATTACTCCTTTACTTCCAGATCTATGGGTATTGATCCAGCGTATGGTAGCTCAGCATTTGGAATAGTGGTAACGCAATTTGAGGATGGAATAGTACAAGTAATGCATGCT
>JBKPMB010000075.1:0-4332 GCA_046731995.1 Thermoproteota archaeon
CTGCTCCAATGATTATTGCTAAAATAATCAAACCTATAAGTACAGGAGCAAACAATGTAACAAGAAATATAACTATTGCAACAATTACTATGAATGCTATAACTCCAATGACTATGGCTCCTATAGTTCCTAATGTACCCACATTCATCTAATGACATATCTGCGATAAATATCTGTATATCATCTTGCTTAGTATGTTTTCATATGCTGAACAGCGGGGAGATAGGATCAGAATATGTTTCGTTACTGCATTTGATCTGCAAAAGGAGATGAAAGATTTGAATGTAGCTGTTATGCCATCAAGTGATAACGAAAAAGCTCCTGCTGTTATTCAAAAACCAATTTCTATAGATGATTTTGTAGCAAGGGTAAAAACAGAGATATCACTTCAAAGTACAAGTCAGCAAATACGTTTTCTAATATGTGAATCATGTTTTTGCTGTGCTTCATTATTACATCAAATACCTGATAATACAACAATTTGAAACGCAAACTTGTGAAAATAAAACAATATGCTCCTATGCGCTAGCATAAATCACGAATTGCAGATTGCTTGCGTTATATTATATTTGCATAGATATTTTGTATTCTCATAATCAAAGACACAGAAAAATCCATTATTATTATTATTATTCATCCCGATGGCGGCTTGAATAACTACATTAGAACGATTTGTTATGGTGTTCATTCAATTTAAGTGCAGAATTGCTGCTATCGCGGATGCTCTTACTCTATATTCGTAGCCCAATGCGGTACTAGATATGAGATGTAGTCTGTTACTATTTCTCCTTTTGTCGCGCCCAGGCTCCTCCAAAACCCTGCAGTTTTGATCATCCACTGGTAAAGCAGAGTTCGACAAGGTTTATCATATCATCACACATTATAGCATATGTAAAAAAGGGTTTAATTTTCCTGTCTGCATTATGGTCGTCGTCGTTGAGATCAATTATGAAGTGGAACTATCCTATATATTATCCCATCAAATGCAAGAATATACAGATAGCCGTCGTAGGGGTTCACTTTGACATCTGTGATCCCACCAAAGCCTCTTCCAAATACTATTTGATCAAGAGTATCAGAACTGTTTGCAATGCCATCTGCAATCGGACCGGGAGGAAGAAGTAAACCTGTTCTTTGTGCATTTAGTTTAAAGTGGTAAATATTTCCATTTTTTGCATCGCCAACAAACATATCATTTCTGTATAAACTTCCGATGTTGGCAGAATTAAGAAATGCTATTCCAGTCGGAACCACTTTTTTAAACCAAGTGAATTGAGGTGGATGATACTTTCCTTTGCCAGCAAAATCGACCAAATCATTTGGATGAAGTGGAGCTATTTGCTGCTCCTCTGTTCTGTTAATGCCATGTCCACGCAGCCATACTCCGTCGATCTTATTGTATCCACTATTAAACCCCGGACCAACCAGATTGAGTTCATCACCGAATGGCAAACCAATTTGCGTATCCCACAGGTTTCCTGTAACAGGATCAAAAGCAAGCCCAAAACTATTCCATATGCCATATGAATAGTAAAGGTTTAATGGAAATTTATTTCCAAGTATACCTGGTGTAACTGGCCTACCGTCTGGGGTAACTCTTATTATTCCACTTGTTCCATCTGGCTTGCTACCATTACGTATGTTTTGTGCTTGAGTATTATGTCCGTTAATTCCAACATCTCCGATGGTAACATATATGTTGTTATCAGGTCCAATAACGATCTTGCCTCCATTACCTATAGCCCCCGGAAACGCTGGAAGATCTAACAATAATTTTGGGTTTACTAATTTGTTGTTATGCAACTCATATCTATATAGGCGATTGCCCAGTGGCTGTTTTCCTTCTCTAACATCATCACCTGTATTTGTTTGTGCTTGTGTATAATATACAAAGACGTGAGCAATAGTAGTAGCGTTGGTGTTATCGCGATTAGCGTTGTTATAGTTTAACAAAGGAACGGCACTACTGTTGGATGCGACCGCAATACCCAATAAACCTCTATGAGCATACATAGCAACTTTAAGCGCAATCAAGGGTTGTGGTAATTCAGTCTTATCCACGATTCTTCTTATAATACCACTATCCTTTTCTTCGACTAGTATATCTTGAGGCCCTAAAAAGGCCATGCTTGTAGGATACCTAAGACCTCTGAAAACCACTTCAGCCTTTAGATTGGAATCGACGATTGTTGGTCCATTAGGAGAAGGCAGACCAACATCTGGATATTTTGAAGATAAGGCCTTTACAATATGATCATAATTATTCTGATAGGTGGTGTATAGATATTTCGTTGTTATCAAGGCTAATGAAAATATCAGTGTTACAATAAAAACTACTTTAATGGACTTTATAGACACTTATAAAATACTCCTTTGTATCATATAAATACATACATGATATGCAAAAAACATGTAGACTTAGGACCATTATATAACGTAACACGAATTCTAGCTGTTACGCTAGAAACAATGACTGCACTCTTAGATAGAGCCGTTAACAGATTTCGATTTGGCATGTCTGAATAGGTGAAAAAATAAAATGGCAACGTCAGAAAGCCAATTAATATTATCAGGTGCATGTTATAACAATTTTGTTGATACGTTAAAGTCAGAAGCAACACTAGAACGGTACAAATATGGCATAACTCAATTTATGAAATTTCTAAAAATCACGGACATAAACAACCTTATGGTACTAGCCCAAGCCCCAAAAGAAATACAGCAAAAAATTATCGACTATATAAAATACATGAGAGAAGTAAAGCAACTTGGAGCCGTAACTATATAATTATACTTGGCGTCTATAATGCATTTTTACTCCATAAACGACGTAAATCTAAATAGAAAAAGAATATCTAGTTATATTCCCGAACAAGTACAGCAAAACGAAGATAGACCATATACAATACAAGAAATTGCACAGTTATTAGAATTCTCTGATTTGCGCAGCCGTGCTGTTATTTTGTTATTTGCTTCAACAGGTATGAGAATAGGTGCAGTACCAGGTTTAAGATTAGAGCACCTAATTAAGCTAGACAAATATCAATTATACCAAATAAAAGTATATGCGGGATTGAAAAAATATCAATATATCACTTTTTGTACTCCTGAATGTAGAAAAGCAATAGACACATATTTAGATTATAGGGAACGCTGCGGCGAACAATTAACACCAAAATCGCCATATTTCGAGAACAATTTGATACAAATGATTTAGGTGAAATCAGAAAACCAAAAACACTAGGAGTAAATGCCATAATTAAAATACTAACCAAAAAACTGCATTTATCAGGTGTTATGCCACTTAAAAGAAGGTGAAAAATCAGGCAAGAAAAGAAAAAGTGTAATGACTTCACACGGTTTTAGAAAATTCGTTATCACTACAATGGTATCGTGCAGAATAGATCATAGTGTTAGAAACAAACTTGTAGGGTATTCAATAGGAGTAGATAAATCATATTGGAAACCTCAGGTTAATGATCTGCTGCAAGAATATCTAAAAGTTGTAGATGCTTTAACAATAAACGAAGAAAATAGACTAAAGTACAAAGTTGAACAATTAACTATCAGGGCAGACAAGTTAGATGCTTTACAAGACCAGTTAAATAGATTAAATCATAAACTGGGATTAGAATAATAACAAGTTCCTATACTATACACAATGCTGTGCAGCAGAGTCTATAGTTGACTCAATTGGATGAAGAATTTAGCATCTCCTGATTTGGTTATAGATGTGTTTTGTTTTCATTATCCCAGAACCTGTTTTCACTATGTCTTCATGACCAGTTGTTTCTATATGCTCTTCGATACTGGACTGGGTGATGAATGTTTTCTTAAAACCATTACAGATACGCATTGTTGCTAAATTATCATTATGCATCTACTAACTGAGCTTAAAGCATATTTGCTAATTTATCCCTTTTTGATTAATTGACCGAATATCCAAAATCGAAAATGCATAAAGATAACCTTTACGCAGTAATTAACACATAAAGCAATCACAAATATGCATAACAATCAGAATAATCATATTAATGGCAGATATGAAATTGAAGAACGTAGAAGGAAAGTAGCTTCTTTACTAGCTCAATCTATGACTGAGACAGAGATTGCTTCTCAATTAGGCGTGGACCAGTCCACTATTAGTAGAGATGTCAAAGTACTAAAGGAACTCTCACAGTAGTTCGTATATGAGATGTTTGCGCTTTAGTAGTAAACCTTGAAAAAAGCCTAGGTAGTATCTCGGCGTCTATACCTGCACCTGTGTCTTTTATACTAACTACGGCTTCATTTACATCATGTACTCTTTGTACAGTAATGGTTATGCTGCCC
>JBKPMB010000076.1:0-11414 GCA_046731995.1 Thermoproteota archaeon
ATCTTGTGCTATTCCAGATGCGGAAGTTGGCAAGGCATTAAATCATACTCCTTATGTTGATGTTTGTTTTCTGCTCCATAAAATTTAGATAATAATAATATGTTATTGCGATATCCAGAACGATCAAATTAGATACGTACAGTGTTTGTCGAGCAACCTTGCAATTCATTATTATTATTGTCATCTCTTGATTACTAAGTTACAATGTTGCATAACTCAAATAATAATCAAGAGCACCAAACCGGAGGGGAGGGAGTAGAGCATATCATTTAGCTTATTATCGGAGTCTTATAGGCAGGCCATGTTGTGTCTTTAGGACATGAACATAAAAATAAATAATAAATAATAAATAATCAGATATACTCAGTTAAGAATAACTATCAGCTAACTATCAGCTTGCACTACTTGTTTATACTTAACCAGCCCTTTTGATGATATGATATCCAAATTCGGTCTTAACTGGCTCGGATGAAATCTCTCCTTTCTTTAACTTGAAGGCTGCCTCTTCAAACGGTTTTACCATCATGCCCCTTCCAAAAGAACCCAAATCCCCTCCTCTTTTTGCACTTCCTTTGTCAATAGATAATTCCTTTGCCAAGTTTACGAAACTTTCACCTTTCTTTAATCTTTCTAGTACCTCGTTAGCCTCGTTTTGCTTTTTAACAAGGATGTGCGAGCATTTAATTTTGTCTGGCATATCGATAATTACCTATAATATAGACGTATAAAAATAAAAGCATCAACTTTTTACCTTGCCCATAAAAGCATTTTTCATATGGTTTTTGATTGTTTGATGACATCAAAGTCTAACTTGTTTTTATTTTTGCTGTATTGTTTTTAAATGGGCTATAAATAATTAAAATAGATAATATACAACAACAGATAGTCTCTAGTCGTCTATAAATGAATACTTTTTGGCCTTCATTTTATACCTATACTGCACTTAAATCAAACAAAAAGATGGAAATGAGCTTAGGGACCTGGTGAAGGCGGAGATGAGGGTGGAGGTGGCGATGGAGATTCAGGAGGTGCAGGAACAGGAGGCAAGCCCATAGTTATTAATCCAGGAGGAGTTGGTCTATTTGCAAGTGTTGCCTTCAAATCCATGGTATGTCCATTCCTATACACAGTAAACGTCACACTATCGCCAACAGATTTGTGCTGATCAATATATGTAATTAAATCATCACTTCTTGTTACAGGTTGTCCATCGATAGCGATTATTATATCTCCTACATGTTTCTTGGAATATTGATCTGTAGTAGTTCCATGTATTCCAGCTTTATCAGCAGGTCCACCCTTTGTAATCGTGTCCACATAAATACCTCTTAAATTCAAAGGTGCTGCTTCTAATCCTGTAACATTTTCTGCTACATCGGATGTCAATGTAGCTACTGTGAGTCCGAGAAAAGGATGAGGATACGTACCATTCTGAATTAATGTTGGCACTACTTTTGTTATTGTATTAGAAGGCACTGCAAATCCTATACCAGAGAAGCCGCTGCTGCCTGACAATATTGCAGTGTTTATTCCAATGACTTGCCCTTGCGTATTCAACAAAGGTCCACCAGAATTGCCAGGATTAATAGGTGCATCTGTTTGAATTGCATTAGGAATAGAAAACCCCGTTCCTGCCGCTGCTGGCAAAACCCGGCTTATTCCACTTACTATTCCTGTAGTCATAGTATCGCTAAGTCCAAATGGATTGCCAATAGCAATTACTTGATCTCCAACCTGTACAGTAGAGGAGTTTTCAATTGGAAGTGGTTTAATCGACAATAATGCCTGTTGTTGCTGCTTCGTTTGTTCCGAGCTATTCAATACTATTTTTAAAACCGCTATATCGCTATAAACATCATTTCCTAGTACTTTTGCAGTAAACCTGTTACCATTCACAAATGTAACGTCTGCAGTCTGAGCACCATCAACTACATGGCTATTTGTAATTACGTGACCTTGATTATCAGATATGAATCCAGAGCCCAAGGCAGTAACAGGCCGTTGTGAATCAGTCCCCGGCTGAATATTACGTAGAAGTAGCGGCCTGCTTGTTATCTGTACAACAGAATTCTCCGCCTTTTTGAATATAGCATTTAGAGGCGGTCCAACAGATAGAACTTGTTGCTGTTGTGCAGGTATTCCACTCGCAGCAGTGATATTGGTGTTGTTATTATTACCGACTGTGGTTGCAACAGGACTAGGTCCCTTAACGATAGATTGTGCCATAACTTGATCTGTATTAGCATACGATGAAGCTGACGCAGATATTACAACAATTATTGCAGATATCAGACTATACAGCATCAACTCATTTCTAGTCATATACACATAAGCTTCAAAATCAAATCTATTTTAAATTTTGCATCTCAAGGTTTGTACTTTATGATAATATCTTATATAGTTCCTAGCAAAAACAGAACTAATAAAATAAAAATCATGCACGAACTACAAAAAACAAGACAATATCTCAACTAATTAGGTAGCTATTTAGAGGATGTCACATCATATATGATCTCTTTATTATAAGGAAATAACCTTGAGAGTCCTTCCTCTTGTACCAATAGATGATAGAGTATATCCCAGATATCTATTTTTATCTTTAATTTGTAAACACGGATAAACATCGTTGAGTCAGCATGTACAATAATGATGATGAGAATGAGAGTATCACTTCAAAAAGCACCCAAAATTTTGATAAAAAGGTATTGTTACTATTCTACTTTCACTTTATCCCTGTCCCATGATCGCTGATACTGCTGCCAGTTTAGCCAGGGCCTCCAATATGTATCATACCAATATTCAGAGATTTTGGTTCCATTTTTAAAAAGTTCCCCATAAACATTAAACCAGTTGGCCATTAAATTTTGCCAAAATGTTGTTGCTAAAGCAAATGGATTCTTAGACCCAAAAAAATAATTGGTGTTACTAGTATCGCTTTCATTTTGTTGTTGTTCTTCTTCTCGTGTCAATTACTAGCATCATGCTCATCATTTCTATGCTTTAACTGTTTCTCTATTGTGCTAGCTCGATGAAAGAAATAATGGAAAAGACATGCCTAGTTTTTTTAATAGATAGAAGGCAGTCCCAGAACTACATCATAACCCTTCATGCACCGCCGATCATAAAGCGATGTGCTATTATTTGAATAACTGTAACATTCTACAAGAAGCAGGTGTTACCCATTCTGAATGCCAATAATAAAGGCGATAGTAATAACGATAGCAGTTGCTTCGAATAAACTCTGGAAAAGTAAAAATTTATATTCACCTTTCAGTAGGCTGGCGCGTATTGCTGACGAGCCTTGCTAGTATAAGAATTCCAATGTAATATGGGATATTGTAAAATACAGCAAGAGCTGCGACCTGGCTGCCAAAAAATTGCTGAGCGAAAACAGCGACCAAGATATTATTCACGTAGCTCATTGATATAAATGCTAAAAGTCTATCACCTTTCCTCTCACTTCTTGTAGACTTTTTGTTGCTAAGGAATACTGCATCTACAATATATCCGAGGAGACCATACATAGCAAACAAAGCACATGCTAATGCAGTAGTGCCAACTACAAATAGTGGATCTTCAAAAAAATAATTAGAAAATTTCCCAAACAATCCTAAGTTTATCAATGCAATGGCAATAAGTGACGCAGGAAAGGATCGTCTATCAATTACTTTAGCTATTTTAGGCATATATCTTTTTGTTGCCCAGCCCGATGCTAAAGGAACTAATAAGCCGGTAGCAAGGATCATTACCATATTAGGGAACGCTATCGAGAATTCTGTCTTGAACAAAGAGTAAACTAACAATGGCAAAACAACTGGAACAGCCAAGGACGTGACCGTTATCATTGCGACTACTGTTTGCAGCTTACCTCCGATCAAGTTTACCACAAAAGGAGCCCCTAACCCGGTGGAAATACCAGACAGCAACAAGACTGATAGAGATTCTTTTGGATAAAATAGCTGGGTGACTTGATATGTGCTTAGTGGAATTATTGCTAACTTTAGTATAGACAACACTATTATCCTCTTTGGTTTTGCAAAGTCTGATACTAAATCTGTTATATCCAATCTGATCAAATTTAGAAACAAAAGTCCTGCAAGCCAAACCAAAGGATAAGGCTCTAAAATTTCAGTTTGGCTTGGAAACAATATTCCACTTATCATAGAAATTAGTACGGCTAGCAAAAGTGTTAGAGACTTGCCTCCATTATTGTAAATCTTAGTCAATGTTTTCGTGCCTCAAATACGCTAATTGGTCGTTCTCAGTCATCAGATTCTGGATGCTTTTTTATATAAGGCAACATAAGAATAAATTGCCACGAAGCCGCACTTGTAGTTGAGTTCAAAACTTCTGACAAGTTCAAGACGATAATTAAGCATCACTATCGTTTTGCAATCATTATTATTAATTAACTCCTAGTTGACTAGCGTATATATAACAAGATATGGCATTCTAATTGATTTAATCCCATTATCCACGTTTTTTTCTACGGTTGACTATAACCTTTATCAGATATTTGAATTATAAATATACAGAAAATAGGTGAATACTAAGAAAGTATGTCAAATGTATCAAGTGATCGAAACTATACTGATAGCAGTCAATCAGGAATAGACGCCAGAGCAGAAAGAGTAGGGGATCTGAGAGCTGAGCCTCCGACTAATGAAGCAACTAATAGAGAGTTAGCTTCTAAAATGGCAAATCTACTCGAGGGCTTGCAGTTTCCAGCAACGAAAGAGGATATAAGAAATCACATTAATAGAAAGTCTCCTGCGATGGGAAACAGAATCAATGATGTATTCGAAGCAGTGCAAAATAACCTCGAAGATGGAGTCAGATATAATAATGTCTACGATGTGGAGTTAGCAGCGCGCCTAGTAGAAAACAAGACGACTAAATAACCAAGTTCTTTTTTCTTCTGATCATAGATCACAACATGGCTGGATATAGCTAGTTCTGTAGATTTTGCATAAAACATAGGGCTTAACCCTGGAAATAAATTAACTGCTACATAAACTTCATGAAAGGCTTTGCTGTTTCTGTCTTAACTAGAGGTACACCAAAGCTACACTGTATTTTTGGCTCCTAACATAGCGTCAGCTAAAGTAGTAAGATTTTGGTGGCCACCGTATTATCATTGCCATGCTTATATGGACAACTTCTCCTTTTATGTCTCCTTCCAATCGTCATTAAATAATAAAAGGATCTCTTCATCTAATATTTCCTCAATCGTAAATGGCTTTTGGGTTTCTGGATTATCTTCGGTTATCTGCTTAGCATGCCTAACTAGAGCATCATATGCTCTCTTGCTAATAGAGATGTTGACACGCTCCTCATTTACGTTTTTGTTTTCTTGGCGGGCATCCTCATTTTTGCTAACATTCGTACCAATGTTATGTAATGGATTCATTTTTGTCTAAATCTCAATGATATAGCCCATGCATTTAGATAAGACCTTACATTTTCAACCAGAGGAGGGGTCATGGTTGCCAAAATGTTCAAATTGACTCATTCTCTTTCTAGAGTGTACAGTAGCCTTCCTTTTCGTTTCGTTAATATAGAGATAAAATGAAGCCGTAAAGTAAAAAAATTCTTGGCTATGACCGGCCGGCCAGCCGTTATATCGACAATATCATCATAACCGTCTTCTAAGCAGTATAGTTCCTGATAGCATTACTATTTAGTATCATCGCTTTTAGGGAGAACATTGTGTCAGTTAGTGCATTTCAATTTTTTAACGTTTATATACAATTCAGTTAATACACGGCTGCTCACAATGCAGTATAAATAATCCTTAATTTGGCTTTGTTTTTGAAGATGTTATATGACGAATAAGCGAATTTTGATACGGCGTTCCTATTTTGGAACATTTCCGTCGTGTGTAATCCTATCGCCAACGTTTCCTTGAGTACCATTGCTAATGGTGCTGCTGCCATTTGCTCTCCCAGTTATGTTAAGACCGAAAGTGGACTTAACATGAGGAGATGTTTGCCTGTCGTCGGCGGGTTTAGATCCTGACCGTAAGCCGTTCTAAATATAACAGGATTAGTAGTGATTAGTAGTGCAATTGCTGCCAGCGCAGCTACAGAAATGGCATTCGCTGAGATAACACGGTTTCTTTTTGTACTGATTGATATCTCATCTTTCTTGTGCATAGTTATCGTAGTATTGACAGACTAATGAATGTTCTAGAATATAAAGGCATCAAACATAATACGCGATTACGAACTTTGATGAGATGTTAATCCATAGGAAAGACGAATAACAGCAATGATCCCATTATTGTAGCCAGTAAGAAAGGTGAATAGGATTAGCATAACCTCAACTGTTATAGCAAATAGTCGCCTAGATATGATGTCAAAAATGACGCCAGACACACATAATAATAAATTCATTTTGTATTTGAACTCTGCGTTAGCCATGGAAAATGCAGCTCTCGAGAGAGTCCAAAGAAGAATTGAACAAACAGTGTTAGAAGACGTAAAGGAGCAGCTGCAACGTCACCTGGATGAAACAAAAAGGCATCAAGATAGATTAGGACAAATAATAAAGAATATAGGAGCTGGAGCAACAACCCCCACAGAAGAAAAGGGACAACTACCAATTGCAATGCCTCCCCAATCTATAATGGACGAGATACACGCATCTAGGACCTCTGCTGCAGAGCAAGATCTAATGCAATCAGTCGAGGACATAATAGTGGAAAATGCAGAGGTAATAGGATATAATTTACTTTTACAGATGGCAGAGAAGATGAACTTTGGTGATACGATACCTTATCTGAGGCAAAGTTTAGATGAAGAGGAAAGAATGTTCGGATGGCTCAGAGCCAATGCACCCGCAATTTTTGCAAAACTATGGCCGCAGATTGAGGGTTCTTCTCCGTCGTCCGTATCGAATTCAAAAGTAAGAACGAAAAATATACAGGACATAGATCAAACATTTAGATGCGAAAGCTGCAGCAAAACCTTCAAGTCTAGACAAGATTTAAAAAATCATACTATGGAGAAACATGAATAAAAATAGCAAAATTAAATTCTGGTCAATACGAAGGTTCAAGACAAACATACAAAGCTCGTCAGAAATATAATAAGCAAATTTGATGCGCCATTAGTAGACGTAGAAATTAGAAGAATAATGTAAACCTGTTATGAATTGCAACATTATATCAATATTGGATTAAATCGATAGACGTTACTCTAATTACTCGATAAACCATCTTTTTTGGTTTCCGTACGCTACTCTGCTTACTACTATAATTGGTTAGCAATAGTGTTATAAGCGTTAGAATACATACAAGGATATAACCATGGCACTATGAGGGGAAAAATTTGACCAACAAGCTGCCCGATGGGCAAATCTCCTCACTGAATTTTTTGACAGATTAACCGGAAAAGGCATAGAGGTGGCGTATAACTTCCATAACCTGGAAATTGATATCCCGAGGGCTGTAGGCCCACAAGGTAGTGAGATAGGAACTGCTAAACGGGTAATTAATGGCAGGATAGCGATAACTGCACAATCAAAAAAAGACTAAACTGAAATAACATAAAAAGCAGGGAGCAGCAAATAAGAGCTCCATTATACTCATTCTTTGGGAAGTATTATTGTAAACTAACATATCTACTCAAGGTTAATAAGAGACCTAATCTTCATTTAAGATAACTACGAAATGAGCTTTCTATTTAAAAGAATTCGAAGCGGAAATAATAAGCCTGATGGCGACAAAGGAAACACAGTGAAATGTAAGGAATGCGGTATGACTTTTCAAGGAAAGGAGAGATTGGAGATACACCGCAGAAAGGCGCATTCTGGAAAGGGAGAAAGAAAAAAAGATAAAGGCGGAATGCATTAGTACGAAACAAATTGTTCATCCATTTAAAATATATATTTTGTAGAAAAGTATTGCATCTTTAGATTGTCATGGTTATGTCGTAACATCAGTAGCCAGGTCTATAGCATTTGTCATCTTTTATATAATTATAAATAGTTAAAACACAGAGGATAGTGGAACAAGTGTGGATAGACTTGTCATTTCATTCGTTATATTGGTTACAATATTGTTTGTAGGAATGGCAATTATGATAAGTCCCACGAAGATCGCAGTATTGTTATCAAGGGAGTATAATAGTGGCTTATTAGGTACATTCATGACATTTGCTTCCATATTATTTGTCACAGGATTAGTTGGGATTGGAGTTCTGGGTTTTATAATTTCAAAAGACCAAACTACAAATAAAGTTAATAAGTAAAGGTGCTATAAAGCACTATACTAGCCGCTGTGACCTTATGATATAGGATATCGGATGAATTAAGGCAGTAGTATCATAATCTAAGGCATACGCTCTTACAGACTAAACTCAGATATAATAATGCGGTAAGTCTATACATATTCTGTTCCAGCCTCTGTTGATTTGTACATACAGAAGTAACATCAACACTATAACATCTTTCCAAACAATATGAGTGAACATGTTAGCATTTTATCCATAAAAGAAGCAAAGTGTAGAAATGTCACTACGAAAGTGTGAATATCTTTTCATAATACCTGATGCGCAATGTAACAATGCATAGCAACTGTTATAAGACAAGATGTCGTTTATTGCCACAATTTAGAAAAAATTTTCAGCTTTACTATGTTTAGAAAAATATTATTATAAATCGTTACATAAATTAGTTCAATATTTACAAAAGGGTTTAACAATTTTCAATGGTACTTTTTATTACGAGGAACATATGTAGAGAATTGTACAATTGTGGAAAATTTGCTATCAAGCGATAGGCCATTAGCCGCAAAGACTGACTTAGGAGAAATGTCGTCCAAAGGCAAAAATCAATTGCAAATATGGTTGAAAACCATTTCTATCTATAGTTATTCACAGCTACCAGAATTAAAGGATGATTTTTGCAGACAAGAACCTGTTATTTTAATAGCAAGAATTACACCAATATTTACAAAAAGCATAGAAGAAGGAACCAGGCTGCTAAATGAGCTTTATTCCTTAGCGACTAAAAAGAATTATTCTGTATTTCGATTGGGAGAAGAGAGAATTATTGTGGTACCGCCAAATGTACAGGTAAAAGACCATGTATGGTAAATGCGTGCCCGAACCAAAATACTTTGAGACAACCGACCTAGACCATGGGCTGCCTGTCATTGTTTGATTGTTTATAGTATTACTACTCAGTCTCAAAAGATTTTTCGAAAGAATGCAATTTAACCACTAAGCTCCAAAATAAGAATTTTCATTTATGCACAAACATATTTATGAAAAAATATATAATGAATAAAAAATTTCGTTATTGCTATGGCATAGTATCTTATTTTAATTTTGCTACATTGCTCCTATCTCTGCCGCGTGAAGCAAGCCCAAGAGCCAGTATTGCGACCCCCAGTATGGCTATACCGATAAACAACTTCTCCCCAAAAAAGGGATCCATTCCATTTACCGGATATGGACTAGAAGTTACAGCATTTAGCCTTCCTTGTGATGCTTGGTTTACCACTATAGAGCCGAAGTACAACCCACCGATAAAACCAATTACTAATAAAATAGCACCAGCAACTATTAGGGCTTTTGCTCTCTTGCTTATGTACAAAAGGGTTAGCATGATACCTGCCATAGGTCTTCGTTTTCTACTGCCCTTTTCTTTCATAACTTCTACACTATACTATAAATGGGTAACATAGTATTAAGATGTAAAACATTCTGGCTTATTTTTTCCTGTTGTTACATTGCTTGCACAATAATAATATCAATCTTGTACAAAATCATCTCGAAAAATCGACAACCATATCATGAATCCATCACGATTAACCAAGCGTGCTGTCTTTAATTTATACGTTGTAATGAACTCAATTATCTTGAGATAATGATGGACTAAGGTGCGACTCTTGACATAGTCCTTGGAAAGAGGACGGTGTCTTTGATATCACCTGCGTTGATCATCCACCTTATCAAGCGTTCTATTCCCAATCCAAATCCACCGTGAGGCACAGAACCATATTTCCTTAAATCTAGATACCAGCCGTAGGACTCTGGATTCAATCCTTCTTTTTCCATCCTCCGCTTAATTGAATTGATATCGTCTTCTCTTTCTCCTCCGCTGCTGATTTCTCCAAATCCCTCTGGTGCCAGCAAGTCTGCTGCAAGCCCTCTTCCTTTGTCTATAGGATCTTCCTTGACGTAGAAAGGTTTCACTTCGATAGGATAACCTATTATAAATACAGGCTCGGATGTATCCTTTGTTAATTCACGCTCAGAATCAATGTTTAGATCATCTCCTAGTCTAATAGTTCTTTTTTGTCCTTCAGGGTCATTTACCTGTACTCGACTTGAGCTTAGGACTTCGATGGCATGTTCATACGTTAGCCTCTTGAATGGCACTTGAACCTTCTTCAGAGCATGTATGTCCCTCTTCAAGAAACTAAATGAATCAGATCTTTCGTCGACAGTGTTTTGAACAACATACGAAACTAACTGTTCTTGTGTTTTTAATATGTCTTCTAACCCAACCCAAGGAGCTTCCGCTTCTAAATGTGAAAACTCAGCAAGGTGTCTTATCGTTCTAGATTTTTCAGCTCTAAATGACGAACTAATACTCCAAACCGGTCCCAGACTGAATATCATTGCTTCAAGATACAGTTGTGCACTTTGTGACAGATAGGCGTGCTCATTGAAGTATTTTAATGTAAAGAGTGTGGAACCTCCTTCGACCGCGGCTTTAACAATATTCGGCGGCGTAACTTCCATCCAGTCGTTTTTGATAAACCAGTCACGAGCGAATTTTAAGACAGAATTGCGGATCTTAGCAATTTCAATCATTTTACGGCTTCTTAGAGCAAGGTGCCTGTTGTCTAACAATAGTTCAAGACTCTGGTATTCGCCGATAGGAAATGTGTTATCTGCTATATTAAATATTTTTATTTCTCTGCCTCTTATTTCATAACACCCTTCCGGCGCTCTTTTGTCATACTGTACTGTGCCGACCACCTCCACAGATGATTCTATCGTTAGTTGAGCCGCGATTTTTAGCGGAAATATGCTCTGTATTATACCGCCGCGGTCGTCACGTATAAGTACAAATGCGTTGTCTTTCTGCTTGCGTAATCTATAGACCCAACCTCTAATTCTAACCTCTTTTCCCACATAATTAGAATTTTTTATTTCATTAGCTCTTACATACGGCAATATGGTTATCATAATTCGGCGTGCATCGGATTCTTATATGTTAACACGTATGTTATTCTTATTCTAGCTGACTATAATGCTCTGCTTGTAAAGAGGTGATAACGCATAATTTTAACAGCTTTGTATTATTACACCACTTCTAATGAGGTCAAGCTGAGAGTCTGTGTTAGGTAGCCAGAGATAACTAGTGATTCAATTAACACTAAGTGGTGGTGTTATCCT
>JBKPMB010000077.1:0-2436 GCA_046731995.1 Thermoproteota archaeon
TTCTTCATCTGTCTTGCTTACCATTTGTTCAGAGACCATGCTATTATTGTTTCACCTATTTACCAATATCTAATATTATTAAATATAGCAGCTTCCGCTGCCTCCTCTCCTTTGATAATACTTTTGATGATATTGCTCAGCTTTGTAAAATGGCGATGCTGTTACTATTTCAGTCACAATTCTTCTTCCGTTTAGTTTTCCAGAGCTTTCTAAATCTTCCTTTGACTTTTTAGCAGCTAGTTCTTGTTCCGGTGTATGATATGCAATCATTGAACGGTACTGAGAACCTACGTCAGGTCCCTGTCTATTTTTGGTTGTGGGATTATGAATAGACCAAAATACTCCAAGTAGATCTTCGTATGATACTTCATTAGGATCAAATTGTACCTGTATTGCCTCTGCGTGACCAGTTTTACCAGTGCAGACATCTCTATAGGTAGGATTGTTAAACCATCCTCCAGTATAACCCACTACAGTTGATTTTACACCCTTTCTCTCACGAAAAGCCTCTTCGACTCCCCAAAAGCAGCCTGCTGCAAAAGTTGCAAGTTGCAGTTTTTTTGTATTTACTTGAACAGCATTATTACTTTCCTGGTTCATAGTAAGAGGTTGTTGTTCTATTATAATATGGTTTTTTCCAGATTGCTACCGAATTTATTCCATAAGTAAGCAAAGCTATTTGAACGTAGACATTTTTAATAGCAAAATACTACTTATTGTCATTGTTTGCCGCTATCATAATCGTTATTAAAATTCCTTGAAGACGAGAAACATATTTAATTTATAAATGCATCCTGATTCTAGATGAGCTGGACATCATCTAACGCATCTTTTAGGTGCGAAGAGTGCGATACATCTTTTACCTCTCAGCAAGGACTAGATCAGCATGAAAAGTATGCCAGTTATAGAAGGAAAGGTTGCTGCTGGCAATAATATGTGTAGGTCTGTACTTGTCTGTGTGGTATAGTAAGAGATAGAAAATGATAAATTAAAAATCAGAGTGCGAATTGTTTTCTTAACTATATTTTTTGTATTACTTGTATAATGTACTCTCTATTTTGATTATGTATCTCTTTATAAGAAAGATCTCCTACTTTTACCTAATAGGCGCAATAATCTATGGAAAAAAAGGTTGCGATAGTGACTGGGTCTAGCAAAGGTATTGGAAAAGCTATAGCAATAGCATTTGCAAAGTCAAAAGAATATTCCGCAATAGTAACTAATTCTAGAAGGATAGAAGAAGCACTACAAGTATCTAACGAGATTAAAAAGCTACACTGCAAATCAATTGCTATTGAAGCTGACGTTTCAAGGGAAAGTGACTGCATTAGATTAATTGAAGAAACTATCAAACGCTTTGGCAGAATAGATGTACTAGTCAATAATGCAGGTATTCAGCAAGATTTGCCTTTAACCGAGATAAACCTAGAAGAATGGTATAAAATAATAGGAGTTGATCTTACTGGACCATTTATTTGTACTAGAGAAGCAGTAAAACATATGAAAAATCAAAAACCAAAAGGTGGTTGCATAATAAATATATCGTCAGTTCATCAGGCAATACCAAAACCACACTATGTACCATATGCTACTTCAAAAGCAGGTATTGAGATGATGACAAAGACACTCGCGCTAGAATTGGCTAAAGACAATATAAGAGCAAACATAGTTGCTCCTGGAGCTATAGATACAGAAATGAATGTCGAACTAAGAGAAAATAAAGCAGAACTAGAAAGCGTACTCAAGCGGATTCCTTTGGGAAGAGTTGCAAGCGCAGATGAGGTAGCAAATGTTGTAGAATTCTTAGCATCAGACAAAGCCACCTATGTTACAGGTGCATCATATTTTGTTGATGGTGGTATGACTTTGTATCCTAGTTTTGGTACTACTGCAGAACATGATGCTAAAGAACAGCATAGTAGTAGTAGGACTAGTGCGATTACTACCAACAGTAAAATCCAAGAAAAGTCAAAAAAGTAGCGGGTATATGTGCTGCATTACCCATCAACATTCCCAGAAAGAAACCAATCCTTTAGGATGTATGCTGCATCTCTACACCATATTGCTTGATAAATTCCACCTGGGTTTATGCCATGGAGACTACCAAATTCCATCAGAAAATAGAGGAAAATAACCAGTATTACACAAATGCAATTGGTTCAAAGAATCCATAAAGATTTGCCTTTATCGCGACATTACTAAAATTTGGAATTATCAACAGTATAAAGTGCTGCTTTGAAGTTTTCGTTTTATAATTTCTATGTATGATCTGACAGATCATACATCTCTAATATAACACCACACTCTGAAATCCATGAATATTAATAATAACATGCTTGAGTACAAAAGACGCTTATGGCCAAAATCGCTTTAATAGTAGGTTCAGTCAGACACGATAGACAGGGTATCAAAGTAGCTCGATGGATGCAAGAGAAA
>JBKPMB010000078.1:0-9099 GCA_046731995.1 Thermoproteota archaeon
AACCCGCAGCCAATGTTGCTCTTTCGCTGAATTTGTATGCATTTTCTGAATGTGTCCTTTGCTCAAATTGATGTAAAACTTTTTTCAATATAACCAAATCTTTTTCAAACTCTCTAGAAGCAATGTTAAGGAAAGGAATCATTTCATCGCTGTCTTCTCCTTGCTTATCACTATTATCTAACACAATGTCCATATCGAAAACAACAATAATATATGATTCAATATCAAAATGCTATAATAATATCCCTGTAGGCTTGGCAAGATTCCCTTACTCTTTATTCAAAAGTAAAGTTCCTCTCACCTATCCTACAACTAGTAAGGATGTGCTAATTATAGTACAGAATCGTATATGTTGCCATTTAGGCATTCCAAGCATTTTCAGCAGCTTTAACTTTCAATTTAGCCTTTTCCTCGTCAAATGGAGCTTTGATATCAGTTGGTTTAGTGGTAGTATCCTTAGAACCTGTTTTGAAAGCTATATTAGACATACCATTATTATTCTATTGTATTGTTAATTAGTAACCTGTAAACTCCTCGACTTTTATTCTGTCTTTTGGAACCTTAAGATCATTTTGAATTAAGTCTTGCATTGCTTTTATCATACCAGGAGGACCACATGTATAAAATATTGAATTCTTTATTTCATCATCTGTTAAATGCCTTGTTAACATAGCTTTGTCTATTCTTCCTCTTTCTCCGGTCCATCGTTGCCTGGTAGGAAAAGAGGTATCTTGGGCTCCTTGTTTTTCTTCCTCTTCTTCTTCTTCTTCTGTAATGGTATAAACGATTTTCAAATTCCTGTTTATGTTTATGTTTGCAATATTCATCAAATTCCTTTTTAAACAAGGTATTTTCCTGATTCCTATTTGAATCGAACATTACAATTTTTATAGATAATTGCTTATCTGTAGCGTACTTTATCATGCTTCTAAATGGAGTTACACCAATACCACTAGAAAGAAACACCGCAGGCTTTGAATAATCCTCATGTAAGACAAATTTTCCTTGAGGACCTCTTACTTTAACTATTGTGCCCTCTTTTAATGATGAAAGTCTCTTTTTGTAAGGCGTATCTCTAATTCTAGTAGTAATCATGACAAAGTCTTCTGTTGGAGATGAGGAAATTGTAAAATGTCTGATAGGTCCTTTTGAGTCATTGTATACTCCGCCTATATCAAAAAAGGCATATTGTCCTGCTGTATATTCGAAGAAGGAACTTTGTCTATCATCACTCTCTATTTCTTGTTGGTCCTGTTTCTTGCTAAATCTAAACGATATTGCATCAGTACCTTCAAACTTTTGCTTTTCTAATAATGAAAGCTCATATACAGAAGAAGGTCTGGAAGGTGGCTCCTGTTGTTGTAGTTGTTGTTGCTCTTTTTCTATAGCAGTTGGACGTTTCTTAACTAGTATGCTATTGCCATCTACTTTTATTTCATAAGTAGGTTCTGATTCGCTTGCAGGAGGACTTGTTACCTTGCCAGTTCTAACGTCAAATTTAGATTGATGCCAAGGACATTCGACCTCATAGCCCTCCAATACACCATCAGCTAGAGGGCCACCTTCATGTGTGCATACATTACCAATTGCATATTTTCCGTCTACATTTGCAATGCATACATCTTCTCCGTCAATTTGAACTTCTTTCATTTGTGATGTTTGAATATACTTCGTCTCGGCGACTCTAACAAAATCATCATTGTTTTGATCATTCCTTATATGAAGACCACACCATTTACAATTTAGAATCTAAACTCTATATGCCTTTGGCTGCAGAAGAAGAAAAGACGGTGATGGTGTTGTGATAATACTTGTTTTAGAGAATTTATTCGGGAATTGGTTTACTATTCCATCTACCAGCGCATCTGACATCATGTTAGCCACTTGACGAACTTTGTCATATGTTGCAATATCAGCTGTATAGTTTCCTGTAAGTCTAGCAACGGCTTCTGCTTTCGTCAATGCCAGGTGATTGTCTAACATATTCTTCAGGGCTTCTTTTGACCAATAGGGATTAGCATTGCTTAGAAAGGTTGCTATTTGATCAGCATTCTCATACCACTTCTTCTCTGCTGCGGCAGCCCCAGTCGTGTTTCCTGCTTCCAGTAGCATATGCACCAGTAATATATAACTATCACTTAACGTCTTTAGAAATCGTATGCTCTTTGCGATAGTTTCAACAGCAATTCTGGAGGTGTCGCCTGAAATGCCTTTACATTTATAATTGATTTGCAATTTCATTGATCATCCATGGTAGTCTTTCGTTCTTTACTACTCCTAACATAAAATTAGCTTTACCCCCTCCTCGTCCATCACTGCCACAGATCCGCTTGAATAACTGATTGCAGTCTAAATTCAACATCTCTTCTGTTCTTGCAAATACTATGTTAGAATTGATGTCAGAAACACTGTTTTGATTAGCAATGAATATGACTGTGTTTCTTGATCCATCTATTTTTTTGCTTATAAATTTGCGAATCTCCTCATCTTCTAAAGCAGAAAATATTCCTTGAATAAATATTGTGCCATTTTTGTTAGTGATCGGCATGATTGCATTTAATTTTTCTCTAGTCAGTCTTTTTAGTTTGTCCCGGTTAATCTCACTTTCATTCTTCAATTTTCTCACACTATTTTCAATTGTATTTAGATTTGCACCGATCTCACCACAAATCCTCATAATCTTTTCGCATAGTATAACTGCTGCTCCTCGAGCTTCTTTGCCTACTACAAACTTTACTTCGTATTCATCGCCATTTTTAGATAAACCTGTTATAAGGAAAAGCCCACAATTAGTAAGATCCTCTGTATGCTCCATAGCACATGCAGATATGTCATGATCCTTGATCTCTACTACTCTTACAGGAGTAGAATTTTTTATTCTCTCCTCATTTGCGCGCATAGTGGGAAATGTTTTTTTGGCTTCATCCAGCGTCTCAAAAGAATGAGTCATAATTTTTCTTCCATTCGTTATGAGAGAATTAACTTCATATGCTGCTTTAAATATTAGATCTAAATCAAGTTGAGGAAGGGATATAAAAACACTACTGTCGGTGTCTCGATGCTCCACCTTCCTAACTTTTATGGTTCGGTTAAGTAACCTCTGCAGTGATCCTATAAAAGCATGCTCCGACGTATGGGCTAACTTGTTATGCACACGTACGTGATTTATTTTAGATCGTATATTCATTGCGAAGTATTTTAATTTAACAGGATACTGAAATTATGTCTTGACAAGAAAAAAAACTATAAAAAATAAAAGATATACCATAGCCACTCTTGGGTCCCATTGCTCTCTGCAGGTATTAAAAGGTGCAAAAGACGAAGGTTTCCGTACATTGCTAATCTGTGAGAAGTTAAGGTCTAATTTATACAGAAGATTTAGTTTCATCGACGACATGATTATGGTGGATAATTTTAGCGAAATTTCAGAAGAATTTTGTCAAAAACGCCTAAATCAAACTAATTCGATAGTTATCCCCATTGGTACACTAGTTGCTTATATGAGCAGTGAACAGATTGAAAGTATCGCTGTTCCATTTTTTGGAAATAAGTGGATTTTGCGGTGGGAAGCTGATAGGGATCTAAAACAGAAGTTAATGGAGGAAGCAAAATTGAAAACTCCAAAAGCTGTTAAATCGAAAAATGATATAAAGAGATTATCTATTGTCAAATTGCATGGAGCTGCAGGAGGACGCGGTTACTTCCTTGCATGGAATAAAGAGACATTTGAAGAGGGTGCCAGAAAATTAATGAACCAAAAGATAATCAATAGTGAAGATGACTTGTATATACAGGAATACGTCATGGGAGTGCCAGCGTATTTACAATATTTTTATTCTCCTATAACCAAGAATATTGAACTAATGGGTGTTGATAGAAGATATGAATCTGATATCGACGGCATAGGCAGAATTCCATCTAGACAACAGATGGGTATAGAATTGGAGCCCTCATATAACGTTGTAGGCAACATCCCACTAGTTTTAAGAGAGTCTCTATTAGGAGAAGTGTATGCAATGGGCGAAAGGTTCGTAGAAGCAGCAAAACGTCTTGTTCCTCCTGGTATGAATGGGCCTTTCTGCCTTGAAGGTGTATACGACAGAGAGGGAAACTTTGTTACTTTTGAGTTTTCGGCTAGGATTGTTGCAGGAACAAATCTTTATCTTGATGGCTCTCCTTATTCGGGATTAATTTATCCTCAACCTATGAGCATGGGAAGGAGGATAGCCCACGAGATAAAAATCGCAAATGTAAAACGACGCATTAAAGAGCTATTAACGTAGTTAATAATAAGATGATTGAATAAACCAACTCACTGCTGCTAACGTAACTACCTAACTATTATCCAACTAGTGGTAAAACTTCAAAGCCAACCTGAAGGCATCAAATATATCTTTTACATAATGTTGCTTCTTGTATCTAATATACCATTATTATCTACAGCAGTTCTTAATGCAGTAATTAATTTATCAAATTTGTCTGAATTAATTGTAATACGATGTGATTTGTAACCAATTTTCCTTATCAGTAATTTCTAATAACATAAGAGATCTTTTATCTGTATTACTGACCTGTGCGGCTGGAAGTACGGATGCTCTCAGTTTGTTTGGTTTGGGTGGAGTCCTCGCATCAGGCTTATCAGGAAACACCATAGTGCTAGGCGCATCATTGGCACAGGGAGAGTCTACTAAAGCATTGCTTGGAATATTCATATTTATAGGATATATTCTAGGTGCGGCTCTTGCTTACTTTTTGCTGAGAGCGAAAGGCACAATACGCTAGGATTGAGCACCAAAGTCATTTATACATTAGGAATTGAGATGGTTCTTCTATTGGCCCTATTTTTTGGTATTTATGCTAATCATGATTATTCCTCATTTAACATTGGTCTTGTGTCCTTGCTCCTTATTGCTTCTTTCTCGATGGGAATTCAGTTTGTCTATGCAAAACATGTCAATAAAGTGGTGTTGCCACCACTATAATTACAGCCACTGTTTCGAATCTTGTTTCTAGGCTTGTCAGTCAAAGCCAACCGACATCTACTGGTATGAATAATACTGGTGGGTCTGTAAATGTCGCAGAACAGGTTGGACATAAGTGACGGCTGCGGAAGTGGCATCCTACTGAAACAACGCTCTTTCTTATGATCACATGGATAGGATACTTTATTAGCGCAGCTTCGTCAGGTGCTTCTCTCTCTTTTTATCACATCCTAATTGTAGTCTCATATACAGCAATGAAACAACTACGAAAAAATGGCCATAATTGATGAGTACATAAAAAACTTTATCAAATGTTCCATTTCCTATGCATGATTTTAAGTGAGTGTTCCAGTTTCACAGTTAATGTTGTAGTGGGAATAGTTAACTTTATCATTTTGCTTCATTGAACGTAATGCAGTATAACAGTATGTTAGTAAATTTTTTATCATCGTCAATTTTTTAAACTAGCTTGTTATAATCCAAATACATGTTTTTTTATTCATCCTTAAAATATGCAAAAACAAAAGATGCAATTGGTGCTCTAACAAATGAGTGACTGCAAAGTGCCATTAGAACTAGGCATAGTAGTAGGACCCACCAGACCGGATCGAATAACTTTTGAAGCAAGGCGACCAGTAAGTCTTGGCGAATATGTTATGATTCTAAGCTCACAACAAGAAAAAATTTTAGGCGTTATTGAATCATCTTCAATTAATAGTGATGCTCTTAGTGACAATATTTCCAACTTTCAAGAGGCTGTCGAAAGCAAACAGGTTGCATCTAAAAACAAGCGGGATAAGAGCTATAAGGCAAACGTCAAAATTTTAGGACTTCTGGAAGAATTAAAAAAATGCAAGATGATACTTCCAGAAATTCCTCCCCTACCAGGCACAGAGGTTTTCGAGTCAAAGCCTGATGAGTTAGAAAGTATTTTTAATCCAACGAATGATGAGTGGCTAAGAATTGGAACATTACTTAGACAGAAAAATGTCGATGTCAAAATTAACATAAATAAAGTGGCCACAAGACATCTTGGTATCCTTGCCATGACAGGAATGGGGAAAAGCAATGTTGTCACGTTGATTGCTAAAGCCGTATCACAAATTCCTGGAACAATGGTTATTTTTGATTATCATGATGACTACAGAGGTCTCAGAATTAGGAATGCAAATCTCATCCCGGCTAAAATAAATCCAAGATTATTATCTGTTGATAAATTTGCAGATGTTATAGAAATTAAAGATATTGCTGACATTCAGAAGACTATATTGTCAAAGGCGTTTGATGATGATCTCAAGAAGAAGACAGGAGATGACTTTTGGCAAACTTTAGAAGAAAATATTAAAAACTTAGAACATCTAGAAAAGCGTAATAAATCATCAGCAGAGAGAGTCAGAGACAAGGTTAAGGAAGCACAGAGAAGGCTTACTAACATACTACATGCCGACGCCGCTGATCCTGTCGCGATGATAAGGGAAGGTAAAATTAATATAATTAGCTTACTTGAGTTGAACGAAAAACAGGCAAATATAGCAATATCATTCTACTTAGAATCTCTTCTGTCCGATCGGAAAAACGCCAAAAATCAAATGTATGGTGAAGGAAGTGGTTTTGTTCGATTTAAAAGTCCTATAATAGTGGTGATTGAAGAAGCTCATGTCTTTATTCCAAAGCAAGAGTATACTGATACAAAATATTTTGCCGCAAAAGTTGCACGAGAGGGAAGAAAATTTGGTGTGGGGCTGATAGTTGTTTCCCAGCGGCCCCGCTCTATTGATTCTAATGTATTGAGTCAGCTAGGCTCATTGGCAATAATGAAACTCGTACAACAAGAAGATCAAACCCAGATAGCCTCTACTAGCGAATCTTTGACTACTAACCTTACAGAGCAGCTTACATCACTTAATCCAGGTGAAGCTCTTTTAATAGGACAGTGGGTAAATTTACCATCATTTGCTAGAATTGACGAAGCAAAGGACAGATGGATGGGATCTGATCCTGATCCTGTATCGGAATGGAAAAGCAATCAACTTCACACGGAAATGGCAAGAGAATCAACTCAGTCCTATATTAGGGAAGGATATGTATATGACTGAAATGATTTTGTTACTCAAATGACTCCCTTAATCTAAAGGAGCTTCAAAATAGTAATAATCCGTTTGCTAGTCATGTTAGTTGTAATCTAGATCTAGTCCAAAAAGGAAGACATATTCTATATCATTTTTTAAATAATGTGGCCACGTTCTAGCTTTAGGAGGCCTTCCCTATGCATATAAGTCATTTTTTCTTTCAGCAGACCAAGCAAGTTAGTTAGCATTAGCGATGCTATTTTGAGTAACTAAATAATCGAAGATTAGTTTTTTCTCATGATCATAGAATGGCTTATGAACACTAGATACTGCAATAATGAGTCAGATGAAGTTTTAAGAATAATATGGATCTACATGAGCTGCTATCACGTTCAAGCTACGAATAATTGACTTCATGAATGTTCGATCCCAATACCAACTTTTCCTCCTCAGAGAACCTTATTGTTGTCGTCTTTTCAAGTTTCTTCTATCTGCTCTCCTTCCAGCTGGACTTTATCTTTATCTTTATCATAATCTGCCTCGTTTCTTCCTTGTGATCTTCATTGATGTAACTAGAAGATACTGTTAGCTTCTTATTGTGTTTGGAATTCTGGGACTAAACCTTCGTATCATCAACCACAGTAGCACTGGTTAGTGTATAAAAAGAGATATCATCATAGGAACGTAATTATCTCAATCCTAGCTTTATATATGTCAATATCATTATACAAACGCTTTTTAATATAATCCCAAAGATAAGAATTTATGAAAATTAACTCAGGAAAACTGGCGCTATTGCTTGCCTTTGGAATCCTACTATTTGCACTTTGGAGTAATGTTGCCGCATATGCACAAAATAGAACTGTTGCGGCAGCAGCAGTAAATGGTACATCTTCATCATCATCTTCTCCAAAACTACCATCATCACAACAACAACATATATCAAAAGTAAAAATCACATCACCTACTAGAGGTCAGCAAGTACCAATAGGAAAAGACCTTGCAGTATCTGGAACATCTATAGATAATGCAACAGCAAAGTGTGAAGTATCTGTTATTGTAAATAATGTAAAGCCATATCAACCAGCTATTAGTACTGTAGGACCTGGTAGAACTGGCGGAGCAGCCGATTATTCAAAATGGAAGTTTGACATTACATCAAAGTATACTATAATTAAACCAGGTGAGAATAGAATAGTAGCTAAATTCGAGTGTAAAGGTAATTCTGCTTCAAAATCCTTTACTAGCGTAAACGTTACTGGAGTAGCGCAGTAACGATATATGTATCATCATAAACCAATCAAATGGCTTCTTTAGGTTTATGTGAGTTATCTATAAAAGACCTCATTTGCAGCTATTGGTGCTGCTGTCTCTGCAATTTTGGGGAAATATCTACAGGCTGCTAGTACAACAATAATAAAACAATCACTATCACAACGACAACAGCAAGAAAAGGTTATTGATGTATATGGTCAAGAAAGAGAACCAATATGCAGTTATCGTAGATGCTATCATAAATTTTCAGAGTATGGTCATAACTGTAAATGTCACCACGCTCTGAATTATGCTACGGGAGTATCAACTTCACCATTAGCTAAAATAGAGGTTCTATGATCTATCAAAATATGAGCTGCAGTCATTAAAGCAGAATCATCGTAACGCTTTCCATTTTTTGCATTATTCTCAGCTGCAGCAGATGTCAATTTGATTCCTCATTGTGTACTAGCTGCAGTAAATGATGGTATTATGTGGTATTGAAAGGTAATAATGCTATCTATTAATAAAATCCTAATAGAACACTAATAATTTTGGGACAAAAGAGTTAATTTTGGTTGTATAAACAAAAAGTATATTTTAATAATTATTTTTTCATCATTCTAATTCTGCCTTCAACCTTCTAATCAAATCGCTTATTGATATTGGTTTTTTAATAAAGCATTCTGTGCTTAGTGCAGGATATACTTCCCTTAGTCCATCAATATATGTCTCCAGCAGTAATGAAGCAGATTTTGACGTTGAGGTCTACCTCTAGTATTTTGGTATATAGC
>JBKPMB010000079.1:0-1924 GCA_046731995.1 Thermoproteota archaeon
AGATACTCCCACCTCAATCGAGTAAATTGGCGTGTTGCGGCTGTAATGGCGTATTGAGCTCTTTCTTCTGAACTAAGAAGTGGTTGCAAACCAGGTCTAAATGAACTAGCCAACAATCTGCCGTCTTCATCTGCTATTCCAGCAAATCTAAGTGAAGAGTCTAATGCTATAACATCGTTACAAAGATCCTCAAATAATTTATAGTCCAATCCGTCAGATTGATGTATTTGCAGGTATTTTGACTTTTACTTTTATTCGTACAAGATTAATTACTCGATTGTTCTTTTCTTGGTTTACTTTTTTTCGATTAACATATAATCTAATCTGTAAAGGATATCCTAAAAGGAAAAAAAGTACAGGACATCGCACGCAGACATATAAACAAAAGCCATTGGATACATGCTATAATGGCCTAATAACACGATCTTTTCTTTCTTTTTATATTGAATAAATTAGTGTAGAAATAAGGAATATATCAATGAGAATGATAATATAGGCAAGAATTCTTTATTCCATGCAACTAATCTTACAGTAGTATTATATATGAAAATCAAAGAGGACTCGTATGTTTTATTATTTCATACTCACAGCAAGAAATGGCTTGCGAAAGTTAGCTTGGAAAAGAAATTACATACGCACTTGGGCGTAATAGACATCGCATCAGCCATTGGAATGGACTATGGGTCTTCCATATTGACAACAGAAGGTAAAAAGATCTATCTTGTAGAGCCCACCGTCTATGACTTTGTTATGAAATCAAAAAGAAGTACTCAGATTGTCTATCCCAAAGATTTGGGTTTTATAGCAGCTAGGACAGGACTACAGAATGGATCAACTGTGTTGGAGGTGGGTACAGGAAGCGCAGCTCTTACCACTTTCATGGCAAGCATTGTTAAGCCTAACGGACATGTTTATACGTTTGATATAAACGAAGATTTTTTGACTACTGCTAGGCATAATCTGGAGAAAGCAGGAATGATAGAGTATGTTACAATGCTTCACAAAGACATCCATGATGGCATCTCTCTGACTGATATTGATGTCGCAGTGGTTGACCTGGGTGACCCCTGGAGTGTGCTAAAGGAGGTGCATCGAGCACTGAAAGGAAGCGGAAGGTTTGTAGCAATATGCCCAACAATGAATCAGCTTGAAAAAACATCTATGGAACTAAAACAAAATGGCTATATTGACGTCGAGTCCATCGAATTGATGATTCGTAATATAGAGGCAAGAGAAGGAATGACAAGACCCTCTATGAGGATGATAGGCCACACTACTTATCTGATTTTCGCCAGAAAGGCATTATAAGAATATTAGAACTCTGTTTATGAATATTATTGCTACAAAATAACTCATAATGATGGTGGTGGTAAAATAAATACAAAAATTTACACCTAATCAAATATGGCAATTTTTACGTCTAGGAATCTACAAGAATATGCGTTAACACAGACATTACACCAGTTTGAATAATAATAAAAATACCAATTACGTGTTAGGTAGCTGGAAACTAAAATGAGTGCCCTTTGCTATCCCATACTTATGCGCAAAGCCAGCTACAGTCTCTAATACATAAACAGAATCCATATCTGGCGTATAAGTAGGACAGTTAAGGGTCGTTAAGCATGGCTGCAAATTCTCTTTTATATAAACGACATTGCCGGCTCTGTCAAGCCAGAATATATCAAGCGGGAATTTCATCTCTTTCATCCAGAATCCATACTTGCCAGGAGTTTTCATAACAAACAGCATACTCTGGTTCTCCGATAAGTTTTCTCTTCCAGATAGGCCTTTGCTTTGCTGATCCGGAGTAACTGCCAAATCAGCAGCTATTGTTGTATTCTTTACAGCTATTGTAGTCTTCATGTATTGGTCTTGTGCTGCAGTGTGAATTGGACCTGAAAACATGTTTCCAAACATGTTT
>JBKPMB010000080.1:0-4151 GCA_046731995.1 Thermoproteota archaeon
GGAAAACCTCATACAGATAACACCTCAAACAAAGTCGAAATTACGAAGGGCAAAATACGGGGTATTCAACCATTCCGCTGTCGAGCTTTGTCACTGGACAAAAAAATCTTTTGCTGATCAAGGTAATTGTTATAAACACAGGTTTTATGGGATCTCCACTCACAGATGCATGGAAATGACTCCAACTGCCATGAACTGTGAGAACAGGTGCGTTTATTGTTGGAGGCCAACTGAATTTTACGACACATTGGAAATGCCATCAGAATTAGTAGACGAACCTGATGTAATAGTTGAAAATTTAATAGAAGAGAGGAGAAAATTAATTGTTGGTTTCTACGGGGATGCCAGAAATAACAAGAAAAAGATAGATGAATCCTTACTGCCGGCTCATTATGCAATTTCATTATCTGGAGAACCAACTATGTATCCTAAGTTACCACAACTAATCAAATACTTAAAAAGTCTGAAAGCTACAAAATCGATTTTTCTTGTGACTAATGGCCAAGAACCTCAGATGCTCGAAAAATTGGCTCAGGAAGATGCATTACCAACACAATTATACCTATCCACAAATGCATCAAATCGGAAGATGTTTTACCGTATCAATAGACCACGCCATAGTGATGCATGGGAAAGATGGATAAAGAGCCTACACTTTCTTGATAATGTAAACACTAGAACCGTTCTGAGAATGACATTGATCAGGGATTATAATGACAATCCCCAGTTTGTCAATGAATTCGCTGAAATGATGTTGCAAGGCAATCCACATTTTATTGAATTGAAATCCTACATGCACATAGGAATGTCGACAAAGCGACTGAAGAAAAATAGTATGCTCGAAATGGATGAGATCCAAAAATTTTCGATGGAATTATGTGAAAAGATACCAGGATTTTCAATAATGGATGAGAGTGAAATTTCAAGGATAGTGGTATTACAAAATCAAAAGCGATACGTTGATAGATGGATAAATATCAATTAGAACAACAATTAACACTGGTATCGTATTTTCTGCTAGATCCCTATTCTTCTCCTATTGTTATTGTTGTAACGACGGAAATACACCAATGCCACATGACTTCCAAATCACTCAACTAAGAATCACAGTCATCACGTTTTACTAACAGAGAGACATAACACTAAATTTATCTTAAATCACTATTTTACTGCAACATTTATTAGAATTAGGACTTTTTATTTATCACCATCAGATTTGAAATCCAATAATAAAATGACCTACAATAATGTAGGGATTGATCTGAAAAAGATCCATCAAGTCCAAAAATCAATTGCTGATACGATTTCTGTTACACATTCCTTTCCTGCTTTGGGAAAGGTTATTTCAGGTTTTGGACATTACGCTGGACTAATCGATATTGGTTCGAAAGTCCTTGCATTACACTCTGATGGAGTAGGAACAAAGTTAATAGTATCTCAATTAATGGGACGCTTTGACAGCATAGGAATAGATTGTATTGCAATGAATGTTAATGACATAATTTGTGTTGGTGCAGACCCACTTGCGTTTATAGATTACATTGCATTGAAATCTGCAAACGATGATCTTGTAAGTGAGATTATAAAAGGTCTGGTCAAAGGAGCAAAACAATCCGATATGGCAATAATCGGGGGTGAGACTGCAGTTTTGCCTGATCTGATTAACGATACAAGCGAAAATGCATTTGACCTAGCTGGTACAGTGCTTGGAGTTACTGAAAAGCCCAATCTAATACTAGGTGATAAAATCAAGACAGGTGACATAATTTTGGGAGTTGAAAGCAGTGGGTTACACTCAAACGGCTATACACTAGCTCGTAAAGTTCTTCTTTCAAAATATTCTGTTGATGATGCAGCACATTATCTTATTCGTACAGTTGGAGAAGAATTGCTCGTACCTACGATAGTATATAAGAAACCAGTTATGGATATATTGAAGCAAAAACATATTTCGATTCATGGTCTTGCTCATATAACTGGTGGCTCTTTCACAAAACTAACTCGTCTAAATACGAAAGTGGATTATAAACTGGACAAGTTGCCCGATAGTCATGGCATATTCAAACAGATACAGGTAGATGGACACGTTGAAACAAAAGAAATGTACAGGACATTCAACATGGGAATAGGATTTTGCATAATACTTCCAAAACATGATATTGATCCTGTAATCAGCATATTTGAGAAATACAATATGACTTGTAGCCAAATAGGAATAATACCAGATAAAAAGAAGTATAAACACGGAAGAGTCATAGCCAAAATAGATGGAAAATACGAAATATTATAGAGAAAAATAAACAAGGTATTGATTTTGTTTTTGTTGTACAATCACAGTAGCATCAGAATAATGTCAAGAACTAAATTCGTTCTTATCTTCATGAATAGAAATGTGATTCGACCAAAATTCCGTTGGTAATACTAGTAATTAAATGCCAAAGTATACAAAAATTAATATTTGTTGGTCATTATCCTTTTCAAAACGTCATTAATGGATCGAAAAACTGCTGAAATATCTTCACGGGCTGATTCCAAGTACATCCTAGCCTGCAGATCAGTCGCTGAACAAATTCAACAACAAGATAATCTATCAGCTAAGGCTATTTTTAAAATTGTAAAGGATACAGCATCAAAATATCGTCTTTCCACTTTACCAAAAAATGAGAGCATAATTGAATTTCTTCCTGATGAGAGTCTTTATAGGAAAGTCTTGATGGTTAGGCCTGCAAAGACTGCCTCTGGTATAGCAGTAATTACAGTAATGCCCAAGCCATTCGGGTGTCCACAGGGCCGATGTATATATTGCCCGGGAGGAATTGAATTCAATACTCCGCTAAGCTACATAGGAACTGAACCTTCTACAAGATCTGCTCAAAAATTTAGCTATGATCCATACAGACAGGTCCAATCCATGCTATTTCAATTGCGTGCAAGAGGACATGACACTGGTAAAGTAGAACTTGTCATAGTTGGTGGTACCTTTCCCTTTATGCCTGTAGAGTATCAGAAGGATTTTTCAAAATCGTGTTTTGATGCTCTCAACGAAATAAAACCTTCTGCCAGCCTAGAAGAGGCTATTATTAGTAACGAAACTGCAAAGAATAGATGTGTTGGATTTACAGTAGAAACGAAACCGGATTACTGTAAGCAGCAGCAAATTGATCTAATGCTTGAATTAGGAGTTACACGTATAGAAATAGGAGTTCAATCTTTAAGAGATGAAGTTTACAAGGCTGTTAATCGTGGACACACCATAAAAGATGTAGTAGAATCTTTCCAAATTGCTCGTGATGCAGGATACAAGATTGTTGCACATATGATGCCAGGTCTGCCTAACTCATCTCCAGAAAAAGATATAGAGGATTTTCAAAGATTATTTCAGGATTCAAAGTTCAAACCAGACATGCTAAAAATTTACCCAACTCTCGTCGTCAAGCACACTGGCTTATATAAGCTATACATGCAGGGAAAATATCATCCTTATTCAGACAATGATCTAATGGATGTTTTGTTTGCAGTAAAAAAAATCGTACCGCCATGGATGAGGATAATGCGGATTCAACGTGAGATAGAACCTAGAGACATCATAGCCGGTTCCAAGAATGGTAATCTTAGGCAGATGGTTCTAAAAAAAATGCATAAAATGGGTTTAAGGTGCAAATGTATAAGATGCAGAGAAGCAGGCTTACAAAGAAGATATCTTTCTGAGCAAGAAATAAAGATGAATAGGATGGATTATTTAGCTTCAAATGGATTGGAAGTATTTTTATCCTTTGAAAGTATAGATAAGCTAACTATTCTAGGTTTTTTGCGATTACGCAAAGTTATGGCTCATGGTTGCAGAAAAGAGCTTAGAGATTATGATAGTGACTGTCCTTGCGCGGCTATTGTAAGGGAGCTGCACGTATATGGTCAAATGTTAAATGTAGGAAAAGATGGAGACAAAGAATCCTCTCAGCATAAGGGATATGGACTTCAATTGATGCAGGAGGCAGAGAGAATTGCAAAGGAGGAATTTGGAGTACATAAACTATCTGTCATAAGCGCAGTAGGAACTAGAGAATATTACAAAAAACTAGGATATGTTAAGAATGGACCTTATGTAAGTAAGATGCTATAAGTATAAAAGAAAAAAAGAAGAAGAAACTATA
>JBKPMB010000081.1:0-6920 GCA_046731995.1 Thermoproteota archaeon
CTTTTGGTAGATATAGAGTATACAAACAAAGATATCTTTCGGTAGTCTTCTCCTAAGAAATCAAAACATAGAGTCTTCCAAACGGCAGCGTATCGATTCGCACCCTGAATTATATGCTTGACTGCATTTGCGTACAAGTACGTTCATATAATCAAAAAATATAAATGTAATAGCGATAATCGCACCGCATGACAAATGCCTAAGGATAAAGCAGTACTTGCATACTCTGGAGGTCTTGATACGTCTGTCTGCATCAGATATTTGCAGAATTTGCATAACTATGATGTAGTTACTGTAACTGTAGACTGTGGCCAGAATGAAGATTTTGGAGAAATTGAAAAAAAATCAAATAAGATCGGTGCTATAAAGCACGTCTATATTGATGCCAAAGAAGAATTTGCAACAGATTATATTGTTCCCTGCATTAAGGCAAATGGCTTATATCAAAATAAATATCCGCTTGCTACGGCTCTCGCGCGTCCACTAATCGCTGCTAAGGTAATCAAAGTGGCAAATATTGAAGGAGCTCCTGCCATTGCCCATGGGTGTACTGGTAAGGGCAATGATCAAATCAGATTTGATATTACAATGCGTGTACTGAATCCAAGATTAAAAATCATTGCGCCAATAAGAGATCTAAATCTTACCAGAGACGATGAAATTAAATTTGCTATGGAACAACAGATCCCGCTAAGTCCTGTAGCAACTAAGTATAGCATCGATCTCAACATTTGGGGCAGGGCAATCGAAGGAGGTAATATAGAAGATCCTTATTCTCAGCCGCCAGAAGATGCTTTTCAATTAGTAAAATTCGATAGCGGCCATGTTGGTTACCTGGAACTAGAATTCAAAAATGGAGTTCCCGTTGCCGCAGATGGCAAAGCTATGGATATCAACAAGTTAATAGAATACGTTAACACTATGGTTGGTTCCCATGGAGTGGGAATCATCGATCATATAGAAGACAGAGTAATTGGTATAAAATCTAGAGAAGTTTATGAAGCTCCAGCAGCGACTGCTATAATCGAGGCACATAAAGATTTGGAAAAGATGGTGCTAACCATGCATGAAATCCGCTTTAAGCAAATAGTGGACCAGCAGTGGAGCTGGCTAACATACGCTGGCTTATGGCATGATCCGCTTCGGAGAGACCTAGATAAATTCATAGATGCAACTCAAACACGGGTTACCGGAAAGGTGAAGCTCAAACTCCGAAATGGATCACTTCAAGTAGTTGGGAGAGAATCGCCATATTCACTCTATAAAAATGACCTGGCGACGTTTGGTGCAGGATCGAAGTTCGATCAGAGATTGGCCAAAGGCTTTGTTGAACTTTGGGGTTTGCAATCAATAATTGCCAGAGCGGTTGCTGATGAAAGAGACAACATGGAAAATAGCAAGAAGGATTAGTAAGTTAACAGGAGATCTCAATTATGCAGTCAAAAATGATTTATTCGATTTAACATGACAGTTACAAAAATTATTATAACTACCACGATAAATTCTGATCTTGAAGTCTTCTAAGTTGAAGCACGGCCAAGACGAGAAACTAACAAAATTACTGGGCTTAGTTGGGGATATTAGATGTTAAAAGTTTGCATAATTTATGATAAGATGCGATTTGAAGAAAAAGCACTTTACCAGAAAGCCCAGGAAAAAGGTATAAACGCCCAAATTGTCGATGGCAAAACTATAACCATCAATACTGAGAGCAACAAAAGGAGCCTTCAGTTAGGAGATGTGATCTTACAAAGAAGCATAAGCCATTTTAGAGGATTATATATTACATCGTGTTTAGAATTCCTAGGTTTTGCAGTGATCAACAAATTCAAAGTAGGACAAACGTGCGGCAATAAGCTGATAACCTCTCTTGCTCTTGCCAAGTATAATATCCCTACCCCAAAAACTCACTTTGCATTCAGTGCCGAATCTGCGACTGAGCTGATGTACAAGGCCGGCTTTCCGCTTGTCCTGAAGCCCATTATCGGATCATGGGGAAGAGGGGTTTTTCCTATACGCGATGAAGAAATGGCAAATATTGTATTAGAGATGCGAGAAGAAAGCGAAAGTCCTCTTGCACGGATATTTTACATCCAAGAGATGGTGAAAAGACCGCCAAGGGATCTAAGGTGTATAGTAATTGGACACGAAGTTGTTGCCGCAATTTATAGATATTCTGCACAAAACGAATGGAGGACAAATGTGGCTAGGGGCGGAAAAGCAGAAGCTGCTCCCATCACAAAGGAGCTAGAAGATATTGCGCTCGGGGCTGCAAAAGCGGTAGGTGGTGGTATACTGGGAATTGATTTGATGGAGGACGAAAAAAGAGGGTTGTTAGTTCATGAAGTTAATAATACAGTGGAATTTAGAGGGGCTTCAAACGTTTGCGATGCTGATATCGCTGGGGCAATAATAGACTATGCACTATTAGTCGCAAAAAAATAGCTATATTCAAGCTGGCAACTTCGCACATATGTTTACCTTTCTGACATTGGTGTACCAAATGTGATTGATATACTATACTGTTGCGGATACGGCAGTCAGCCGGATTGATACACTTATGCACAGCATAAAAAGATCGTCAATATGATTATAGAAATCGTTCGAAATTAGCTTACTTGTTTGCTCGTATCCGTCTCCATATTCTATGCAATATTCTTGCTGATTGCATTATGCTGCCATTGTCTATAACAAAATTCATAAGATGTTACGTTAGCATAAAATGCGGATCTAATAAAATGGAAGTTGGTGTAGTAGGGGCATCAGGCTTTGTAGGCGGCGAATTACTGAGATTGCTGGTTTCACATCCGAAAATTCATGTTAACATGGTCACATCTAGACAAAAGGCCGGTGAATATGTACATCGTATTCATCCTAGCCTTAAAGGTTTCATTGACCTTACGTTTATGCCGATGGATATGGAAAAACTTGCAAATTCTTGTGATTTAGTATTTAGCTCTGTTCCTCATGGTAAAGCAAATAAAATTGTAAAAGATCTCTATGACAGAGGCATAAAGATAATCGATCTATCGGCTGATTTTCGCTTAAAGAATCCAAAGGATTATGTTAAATGGTATGGTTGGGAGCACCCTTTTCCAGAACTCTTATCTAAATCGGCCTATGGTGTTCCCGAACTTCACCGCGACGAAATAAAGAAGTCACAGTTAGTTTCATGTCCTGGATGCATGGCAGTTACTTCATTGCTTGCAATAAAACCATTAATTGAAAACAACCTAATTGATACCGATCATATTGTTATTGATAGCAAGATCGGCTCATCAGGAGCAGGTGTTAAGGCAAATGCGGGTACACATCATGCTATGCGTTATGGAGTAATCAGGCCATACAAGCCGGCTAAACATCGACATACAGGAGAGATTGAGCAAGAACTGCAACTTATCGCAAAAAAAGACATTAAGGTAAGTATGAGCCCTCATGCAGTGAATATTGTACGAGGCATTCTTACGACTAATCACACATTTCTTAAGAAGTTAATTGATGAGCTAGAACTTTGGAAAATATACAGAAATTCCTACAGGGACGAACCTTTTATTAGATTTATTCGCGACAAGAAAGGCTTCTATAAATTTCCGGATCCCAAATTCGTAGTGGGTTCAAATTTCTGCGACGTAGGATTTGATATCGATGAGTACAATCAAAGGCTGATAGCTATGTCTGCATCGGATAATCTGATGAAGGGAGCCGCAGGATCCGCTATACAAAATATGAATATAATGTTTGGGTACTGTGAGACAGAAGGGCTCAGGTATACTCCATTAACGCCAGTATGATAGTAGTGAAGATTGGTGGAAGCATCGTAGAGGGGCTACATTCTACTGCACTAGACGATATAAAAAACATCATTAAAAAAGATAAATTAGTTTTTGTTCACGGTGGAGGCAAAGAAGTCACGAATATTGCAAGCAAACTTGGTAAGGAACAGAGATTTATTGTCTCGCCCAGTGGCGTAAAAAGCAGGTATACAGACAAAGAGACTGCCAATATTTATACAATGGTGATGTCAGGTAAGATAAATAAAGCGATCGTGGGCATGCTTCTACGTCAGGGTGTAAAGGCCGTTGGCATTACAGGAATAGACGGGAGCTTGTTGAAAGCTCACCGCAAAAAGAAGCTTATAATAATAAACGAGAAGGGTAGAAAGATGGCGGTCGATGGAGGATACACAGGCAAGATAAATAGCGTCGATCCATCATTAATACATATTTTGTTGGATCAGGGATATACTCCTGTAATTTCACCTATAGCAATAAGCGAGGATTTTGATTTCCTTAACGTAGATGGGGATCGCGCGGCTGCTTACATTGCAGCTGGGCTAAAGGCGTACATGGTTCTTTTTATTACCGATGTTACAGGATTGATCTTGAAAGATAAGCTAGTAACTAATATAACTTTAGAAGAGGCTAACGCAGCACTATCAAAGATAGGCTACGGTATGGAAAAGAAGATTATTGCATGCAAGGAAGCTATACAAATGGGAGTCAACGAAACTGTAATTGCATCGGGTAAGGTAGAATATCCAATTTCAGCAGCGATATCACATAATAACTGTACGGTGATGACTGCTAATTGAAAACTGAAGACCAGTATTTAGCCAACTTATATCAGAGATTTCCGATAAACATTGCTTCAGGTAAAGCTGCAAAAGTCTGGGATACATCTGGCAAGGCATATATAGATTGTATGGGAGGATATGGCGTTGCTCTTGTAGGACACTCTAATGATAGAATTATTAAAGCTATAAAGGATCAGGCTGACAAAATTATCGCATGCCACATGTCTGTATATAATGACACGAGGCTTAATTTTCTAGAAAAGTTATCTAGAATAGCCCCTGAAGGACTGGGTAGGATATTCTTTAGCAATAGTGGTGCTGAGGCGGTTGAAGCAGCGCTGAAGTTTTCTCGCAAATACACTGCAAAGACCGGCGTAATCGCTATGACTGGCGCGTACCATGGAAAAACATTTGGGGCGCTTTCAGTGACTTATAATGAGAAATATCGAAAAGCCTTTATGCCACTTCTAGCAAATATCAAGTTTGTTCCTTATAATGATCCTTCTAAGTTAGAGAAAGCAATTGATCATAATATCGGGACTGTAATATTAGAACCAGTTCAGGGAGAAACAGGTATCATAGTTCCGAGAGATGGTTTGATACAAGAGATAAGACGTATCTGTAATAAATATAATGTAGTCCTAATATTTGATGAAATTCAAACGGGCCTTGGAAGAACAGGCAAGATGTGGGCTGGGGAAAACTGGAAAACAGTTCCAGATATCATGTGTATTGCAAAGGGTATTGCGGGTGGAGTCCCAATGGGACTGACTTTGGCAAAACCCGAAATAATGCAAGTGATGACTATCGGAGATCACTCTTCTACATTCGCAGGAAATCCTCTTGCGTGTGCAGCAGCTGCAGCAACCCTCGATGTAATCTCAGAAGATAAGCTGGTTGATAATGCTCTTAGAACTGGTAAATATTTTAAAGATGGTCTAGTTGCGCTTGCCAATAAACACAAGATAGTTAGAGAAGTGAGAGGTCTAGGTATGATGTTAGCTGTAGAATTGCGTTTTGATGTAAAGGATATATTATTTGAAGGAATAAAAAATGGACTGCTCATGTTATACTCGGGAAGAAACATAATCAGATTACTTCCTCCACTCGTAATGGATGAAAGGACGGTTTCGGAGACACTGAAAATAATGGATCAGCTGCTTACAAAAGAGGAGAATAGGAGAAATGTCAAATGAATTTGACTCTACTGATGAAAAAATAATGCAATTGTTACGTGAGGACTCGCGCAAATCATTTGTAGATATCGGAGTCCAAATCGGTCTATCTGAATCTGCTGTTAGGAGACGTGTGAAGAACCTCATGGACAGTGGATTTATTAGAAGATTCACCATTGAGATGGGTATCAGTAATAAGACAAGTGCTATAACTTTTATTTCAGTTGACTCGCGTATAGAAACTGATATCGTTTGTTCAAAGCTTAGGGATCTTGAGGGTGTAGAAATAATATATGAGATCACAGGACAATATGATATTGCAGTCGTTATTGCTGCACCGACAATTGCAGATATCAACAGGTCGGTTGATAATTTACGTAGGATAGAGGGGGTCTCTGACACGAATACAGTGATCGTTTTGAGAACTATACGATGAAATCTTAATTTGGCTTCTGGCGATTTACCATTAAAACTGCGTTTAGTATGTGCGATAACGTTTATATCTGATACGAAATAGGTTACTTTGAGGGCCGAATGTCGCTCAATTCAGATGATGTTAACTATTATGCGCATAAGTACAACAGAGTTAATGATGACACAAATAGAATCAGAATCCTTGATTCTACTCTCAGGGAAGGAGAACAACATCCAGGAGTTTCCTTCACAAAAAAACAAAGAATTCAAGTTGCATGGTTGCTTGATTCCTTTGGAGTTGACCAAATTGAGATCAGTCCTATAGTTTCGCAAGATCATTTTGAAGCTACCAAGACCATTATAAAACAGGGACTGAAAGCTGACATTTTGGCTCATGTGAGAGCTATAAAATCCGATGTAGACATTGCTATTAGCTCTGGCGCGTCGTGGGTAGCGACATATATGGGTATTTCAGATATCCACTTATCAGCAAAGCTAAAGATTACAAGAGAAGAAGCAAAAATAAGAGCTCTCGAAGTTGCGGATCATATTAATGCACATGGTCTGAAGGCGCGGTTCACAATGGAGGACGCAAGCAGAACAGATCCTGAGTTTCTCTTAGAAATGTGTAAAGAGATGAATAGTCGTGGTATCAGAAGGATAAGTATTCCTGATACCGTGGGAATTATGCGCCCAACAGGAATGTACAATCTTGTAAAGACGATCTATGAAAATCTGGACAAATCGAAAAGTTCACT
>JBKPMB010000082.1:0-6076 GCA_046731995.1 Thermoproteota archaeon
CCAGAAGACAGCGAAACTTTAGACAAATTAGATAGAGATGCTAGAAAAGAGAGATTTATAGATAAATATGGGCAATTATTTGGAGTTGAACTAGACGCGTTATTACAAATATTTTGATAAACACATCTATGAAAAAGAACAAGCCAAACATTCAGCCGAAGAAATAAGGCGACTAATCCACAACACCGTCAGATTCCTTGACGATCCAGAAGGAGAAGGAGGAGGCCGTACCTAATACTTGGCAGAAGAAAGGACAGAGGTCGATACAATAGATTTGGATCTTGACTACAAACTAAAGCGTTCTAAAATAATGGAACGTTTTGTTTTCAATGCCAAGATAAACATTGTTGTAATAACGCTCAACCATGCTTACACAGGAAAGTCATTTGTCCGCTAAACCTCAAGCAGTGGATCAAATCTTCTAACAAGTTAGCAGAAGCGCTCCAGGCCAAGGGTGTCACAAAAGATCACATACTTAGGATTGCGGACATAGTAGATTCAAACCTTGATCGTATCTTAGCCTTCGTTAAGGAATACGAAAAACAATCTGCACGATCGGAAAATCGTCAAGAGGAGACACACGATCGAAGACACCTTGATGGACATGTATCACTTTAAAACGATGAGAAATACCACGGAGATTTACCATTACAAGGAAGGCAAGGGCATTTACACCAACGGTGCGGAGATAATCATAGAGTCTGAGGCTGAATCTATGACAGATGGCAGGATCACATAATATATTATTATATTTAACACGTATCATTTACTTTTTGGAGTATTTCATGATATATTTAATATAAATCTGATAAGGCTTAAACTATTACTTGTAGATGACAGAATGATGGTTATTGAACCTCAAAGTAAAAAAAGCTTCAAGGAAGACATAATTTCAAAGTAAAAAATGTCATGCAACAACTCAGGTCGAGTATCATAAAGCAGTATAAACGTACAAACTTCTACTTCATGATTTCAGCATTTATCATAGGTATATCAGTTTTAGCCATCTATTCCGCTATTAAGGTATCAGAATATAATTCAAAAAAAGATGATGCACATGCTGATCCATAACTTATTTAATTAATTCAACTGATTGGTGGAATGACTATCAAGCGCATAAAGTAAAAGAAAAGATCTAACAAATGCAAATAGATAACCTCCATATTGCATTATATGATAGAAAACAACAACAACAATTACCCAATATGTACACTTTAGCAAACTACACTTAATAAGGCACAAACTAAGTATAAATATTATCTTAATTCAATAAAAGAGATTAGCAAAAATAAAGATTTTGTAAGACTATATGATACGATTACGATACTTCTAATTATGGGAGCGAGCGTAGGCGGGATATCTGAAATTGCAAAGAATAAACCACTCGGATATTCGGCCTTTGGTTTTGGAGGTTTAGGAGTACTGATGCTCCTAGTAACCGTTTTCTTACCTCAAATATTATTACAATAATTCTTTTACCATAAAAAACAAGCTTTGCGGGAAGTTGCTTTGATTTGTGGTCCGACCTACCGAAACTATTGATTGGTTCGACAAGGAAGAGCCTTCCCCAGTCTGACTTCGAGAAGGTGAAAAAAGAAAATGTCAAGAACACGAATAGGAATCATAGTCGCTATTTCAGTGCTGGGCGTCTCCGCGATAGGACTTTACGTTTCCCTTACCCAATTTTTCTCTTTACTCTCGAATTGAGGACATTTCAGCTTGAGCCTAAAATAATCCTGCAATATTTGGATAAGCGTCTATGCAGTCTTTAGCAGCTCTGGCTTTACAATTATAGCTGGGGTTGTTGTTGCTGCTGCCTGCAGCACTAGTATCTAATGTGCTGCCATTATTTCGCTCTGGACAGTTCAATTCTATGACATAAAAGCAATAGTATTGTTTCAATGTGTGACTCTGACTTAAGCTAACAAGGCAGTGTCTTGAGCAGCAAGAACAAGGAGAACAACCAATGAAATATCATGGTGCTAGTAGCAGTCAGCACATACTTTTTACTTAGCTTGACAGACAGTAGCGCCAACTTGACTTTAATTGGATTCTATATTGTTGTTGGTAACAGAAGATGATGTTATTATTTTTATTGACCTTGCAATATATTTATACAGAAGGATCAATGTCATCGCTTTTAAATTTCCTTCTTTTTTATGTCCAATCAGAAATAGTGTGATCGCGGTACAATACATAATTATTCCATATTCAATATCAGGATGCCTAATTCCAAACAGGAAATTATCTATAATTAATGCCATTCCTGTAATGTAGATAGGAGCTCCTAAAATATGGAGTGTCTTGTTAGCTGGATGTCGATGGGTACTCAATATCGCCTTTTTTAGGCTAAAGGCCATATTTAGTTGACGTAATTTGGATTTATTATTCTTTACACCTATACGAAAACCATACCACGCATAAGGCTGGGTGTTTGTAAGCTAGCAATTTTGGTAAAGCGTTTTCTAAAAACGAAGTTGTTTTTACATTGTTATGTATAGACTCGGTACCTCAGAGGTGTGAAGATTTATCCATCTGATTGCAGCAGCTGCTACCAGACAGATTAGATACTATGACACTTTAGAGAATTCAAAACATCGATTACGAATCTATAGCGTACATCACTGTTTAAGACTCGCTGGTAAGCCTCATTTACCTCCTGTATTGGCGTAAGTTCGATATCGCAAACAATGTTGTTCTTGCTGCAAAAATTAAGCATTTCATGTGTCTCTTTTATTCCGCCTATGACAGAGCCTGCAAGGCTGCGACGTGCAACTGTTAAAGAAAATGCGCCAATCTGCATTTGTTTCTCTGGAAGTCCAACAATTACCATAGTTCCATCAAGAGCAATAAGCTTCATGTACTTGTTGAGATCAAGCTCGACAGAGACTGTGTTAATGACAAGGTCAAAATATCCTCTTAGTTTCTTCAAAGTGGTCGGATCCGACGTGTCATAAAAATGATCGGCCCCAAGGCTTTTAGCCTCTTCTTGTTTTTTGAGAGAATGGCTTAAAACAGTAACTTCTGCGCCAAGTGTGTGCGCCATTTTCACTCCTATATGGCCAAGGCCGCCAAGACCTATAATAGCTATTTTCTTACCAGGGCCGGCTTTCCAATGAATTAGAGGAGAGTAGAGAGTTATACCTGCGCAAAGAAGAGGCGCAGCCCTGTCAAGAGGAAGATTATCAGGTACTGAAAAGACATAGTTTTCATCAACAACAATTTTGTTAGAGTACCCTCCTTGAGTCGGGATATTTTTTTCCCCATTTTTTTTTTCAACCGCATTATAGGTCCAGGTTGCTCCTTGTATACAATACTGCTCAAGACCTTTATGACACGGATCACAATTTCTGCAAGAGTCAACAAAGTTGCCTACGGCAACTCTATCTCCTACTTTGTACCTCGTGACTTTTGTTCCTACTTGCGAAACAATTCCGGTGATTTCGTGCCCTGGAACCATCGGAAATGTTGAAGCTCCCCACTCATCATTTACCTGATGTATATCAGAATGGCAAATCCCGCAGTAATGAATATCGATTATAACGTCAAACTCTCCTGGCTCGCGTCTCTCGAAAGTATACTGAGCTAGTTGAGATTTAGCACTCTGAGCTGCATAACCACAAACTTGGATCATTCTCTCGTTTGTCCAAACGACACCCTCTTAGTTAAAAATGTAACCCATAGTGACAGGCCGGATGCCAATCTATGAAAGTATTTTTGTTTGGTAAGAATATTGTTTTGTGTTTAATTTGAAATTCTTCAGTCATAGGTTTTACAAAAGCCTTTAAGAGAGCATATGGCTGGCTTGAAAAGTATACGAAAGGCATTTCTGGAATTATTTCAATTGTATTATTATTAGTATTAATATTTTTTATTTTGACTGGTTTGATTTGGGTGCCCAGGGATATAATATATGTCTGATTTTCTGTTAGATTGTCTTTGTAATTATGGCTCTATATGAATCCTGCTGCAGTGGAGTATGTCGCTAGATTTATGTTTGATATGTTAGGAGAACAAAGCACATCACCCCTAAAATTGACGCTGCCGTGTTCTTTATCAGCTTTTTTAGTTCCGTTTCGTCTACTTCATAAGAATGCAAGATAAAACCTTCAGTCATGTTAATTGCATCCAAGGCAAGAATCTGTTCTCCTACATACTTCTCTATCTTTAACATTGAGTATGGCATATTCCCCCATGTTTACTGCCTGCATCAAAGATTGAATTTTGTCTGGAAAAGTGATAGCGGTAGTCCAAGTGTAGATAGCATCTTGTGTTTTCCTATTGTAAATTGATATATCAGTAGTTGTACCCTCCTTACCTAGCTCACCTGCAATTTGATGATCGCCAACTATAACAAAATTTATGCTCTTCAGTACAATAGTGTGGTTAATACATTGCAATAAAGTGTTTCTTTAATTCAGCCTGCCTAAGATGAAATTAAATCAGTGGGCTTTGGCTGCAGATATTTCAAAATGTCACGTCTTTAATTGCTATCCACAAATGGTAACAGGCGTCATGTTTTAGCAATTCGAAATGAAAGCTAGTCAAAAGCACTTTTATGACTACTATTGTAAAAAGTCACTATTCTTTATGCCTGGAGCGCGTTTTCTTTGCGATCGCTGAAATCGCGAAAAGGTTATCTTATGAGGAATCAAATAGATCGCATTGAACAATAACAACCACGGCAGTATTGAAATCATCCATGCCGAAATAAGTATTTTTCCGATTGGAACAAGTAGCACAAGCATAAGTAAAGAAGTTACCGCTGCTTTTGATGCAATTCGTAAAACAAAAGACATCAAAACCGCTAAGCTTACGCCGATGGGAACACAAGTCGAGGCAAACAGCATACGAACAATTCTAAACTGCATAGAAGCCGCTCACCAGGCTGTTAAATCTACAGGCGCGAAAAGAATAGTGTCTAGTATACGCATCGCCGAAAGACTTGATGCATCAAGAAGCCTAGAGGACGAAGTAAAATCTGTTACGGATAAGCTATCTGGATAATATAGTCGCTTCTCTAGATGGTGAATGATATTACGCTCATTTGTACCGCAGCGCAAAAGAATTGTTAACTTGGATGGCGCATTCTTATTGTGTTTTAGTAGTGGTTTCGTAAATGTAAAATTAGGTGATTATATGTTCCCTTTATAGCACTGATATAACGAGAGTTGAATCAATATTGCTGCAAGTTACATGGGCTAGCAAAATATGCCAACATTAGCCTAATCAATAAGCTCGTTGGTGAACTCTGTTGGATTAGCAGCAGCAGAAGCCATTGCTACAATTATGCCAACAGTGCAACAAGTTAGCAAAGGATATCACACTAAGCATGTCAGCTCATGTGAATTTTTTGAAAAGTAACAATTGTATATGCGTGCTCCAAAGTAGTTAAAATAGATGTGTCAGTCAAAGTTGTATTTATCTAGAATCTCATCAATGCTGTTATCCTCCTGGTGCTCCTGTAGGCCAAGCAACTTTGCAAGTGCAGCACCCAAGCGTGGAATTGCATTTATTTTCTCAACTAACCTATCCTTTTGTCGTTTGATATTGTTGAGGTCAACTCTTAGTTCATCCATCTTAACTTAATCCAACTTTGGAATCATATTGGTTTTCAATATCGTTAAAAAGCTTCTTGACAGCGTTCTCTACTGAAATATTGTTAGCATTTGACCCTATATCAAACCCCATGGCATCAAGCTTGTTATGTATTGATAGAGATTGATTGGCTATCTAACTTTTGTTCTAACTCAGAATACTGTTTGGTTAGAGTTAGATCTATTTTTTAACTTCTCAATCTCCATTTGGTAAGTGGCATACTCGCTTTGTACTAGCTCCAAATTAGAAAACCAATCTGCTGCTTTATCTACATCATAAGCAAAATGACGTCTTACTCCGTTTATAGTAGTTGCGAGCTTTGAAATATCATCTACGGGGTATTCCATACTTTTCTTCTAATTCGTCCCTAATTGCTAAATGCCATTTTAGATTTTCATCAGTCATTTTGACATTCTCTCGCGCAGATTTTGCTGCCCGATCAGCTTCATATCTTTGGTTTTGGAGCACTTGTATTTCA
>JBKPMB010000083.1:0-11658 GCA_046731995.1 Thermoproteota archaeon
TAGGAGCTGGAATGGCAATTCTATTTGGTGCACCATATGGGCTTGTTACTTTTGGTCTGTTTGGTTATAATTCTATTTTGACTGGCATGGCGTTTTGGTCTGGACCCTTTGTAAAGGCAAATAAAGCTACATTCTTCCTATCGGTTTTCGGTGCTGCTGTCACTGCAGTCACATGGATGGCATTTTCCCATCTTATGGGTGACCTCTTTGTCTTAAACGGTACAAAGGCCTCATGGGCTATTCCTGGATTTACATCGTCTTTTATCTTTACGACATGGGCCATGATGTACGCGAGTAAAAGGTACGGACATGACGTTTGGCCTGCAGCGCCACCACCTCCAAAAGAAGAATTGATTGCAAATAGCGGTAATCCAAGCGCAGAGGATGACTTTAAATGGACTCCAAAGGAATTTATTATTGCTACGTTAAAGGGCGTGTCCCAAGTTACTTTTGTTGAGAACTGGAAAACAGGGATCTTCTGGGTGGTAGGTCTTACCCTTTCATTTGAGCTGGCTCCTCTTATTACTGGACAAGCTAGGCCATGGTTTACTAACGGATACACATCTCAATGGAATGAATTCTCACCTCTGTATTTGGCAGGATTAATGGCACTCATAGGATCAGCAGTAGGAGCTGCCTTGGCAATTCTGACGAAATTGCCAACAGCGGAGATAAGACTAGGATTGCATGGGTTCAACCAGGTACTTGTAATGATAGCTCTCACTAGTTTCGTACCACTAACTCCACAATCATTCATGATGGCCGTTTTAGCTACTGTTGCATGTTCGGTAATTGTGATGCCTGCTTTGCAAAGATTTTTTGGAATGTGGGGGCTGCCTGCTCTGACAGGACCATTCGTCTTTACAGCATGGGTATTTCTACTGGGGATTTCTGGTTTTTCCCATATTCCTGCAGGAATTGGCTGGTCAAGGCCAGCACCGTAACAAAAAGGAGGCACACAGAAATACCCTTAACAGTTACAGTATCCCTTTTTTCTGACACGGGTGTTTTTTTCTGGTAAACAATCTAAATCTCAAAGTAGTTTACATATATGGGCACCACGAATATGCAAGACGCGTGTATTATTTATGAGAACAGAGGACTTTGAGCGATTCTTAAGATTTGCAGAAAATCATTCATTGCAAAGCAAATCAGATGCTGAAAGGATACAGACTTTTATCTCTTGGTGCAAAAGGAGTGGTTTTGAAGAAGTAATTATTAGATTAAGCTCAGAGAGTAAAGGTGGCTGGGGAAACAATTTTTTGCTTGATTTCACCATAAATCGAATAATAATTAGCAAGAAAAAATTTATCAGAAAATTTGTGGACGTAGGATATATCGCAGGAATGGCACCCTTCCCTTATATGCTAGTATCAAACCAAAAATTGAAACCGTCCGACTTAAAAAAACGTCCAATAATTATAAATCCTGAACATAATTTAAAAGGACATAGCTCCTCGAATTTCTTTATTCCTTATTCAGAAATTCAAGAAATTATTATTCGCAAGGGAGTACAGACTCTAGTAACAAACATGCTTGGTAGCATGATAACAACAAATTTTCTTACAATTAAGACAGCAAGCGATAGCTATGATTACATGCTTCCGGTGAGGAAAAATGGAACATTTGAGCAAATCCACTATTGGCTATCTGTGGTGGTTCCTACCAATGTTATAGCTAATTAGTGTGCATTAAGGTTAGTCGACATCGGCGAAGTGATATATATAACAATAGAGACACAGACGCATAAAAGGTCATATATATAAATTAGAAATTTTAAATTTAAAATAATTCAAAGCGTTAGTATGACTTGAGGTATATTAAATCAAAATGATGTTAGCACCAAGGGAAATTGATAAGATGATGATTTGGACAGCCGCTCAGATAGCAGAAGGACGAAGGAAAAAGGGGGTAAAATTGAATTATCCGGAGACTGTTGCTTACATTGCCAATTATGTAGTAGAAGGCGCTCGCGAGGGAAAGAGTGTGGCCGAGCTCATGAAATCTGCAAGGGAACTATTAACCAAAAAAGATGTCATGTCTGGGGTAGCAGAACTAATACATACGGTGCAGGTAGAGAGCACCTTTCCTGATGGTACTAAGCTAGTGACGGTGCATGATCCAGTTCAATAGGTGATTAAAGATGGTAATTAAATCAACTAAAAAATCCTCAAAAAAAAAGGGACTCAGAGAAGGAGGTATGACAAGTTGATACCAGGGGAATATATTCTATCTTCAGAACCTGTGATATGTAATGCGAATAGGAAAACCGTTAAGATCACGGTCAAGAACACTGGCGATAGACCTTGCCAAATTGGTTCGCATACCCACTTCTTTGAGGTCAATAAAGCATTAGATTTTCCAAGGGAAAAATCCTATGGATACCGGCTTAATATTCCAGCTGGTACATCTGTAAGATTTGAACCTGGCGATTCAAAAGAAGTGGAACTTTGCGAGTTAGGAGGAAGTCGTATAGTCTATGGCTTCAATGGCTTGACAATGGGTGGCATAAAATCTTCAGTTGGTAAAAATGCAGCTATGCAGAAGGCTAGGGAACGGAGCTTCAGAGGAGCATAAGAGGAGTAGGTGAAAAAATAAAAATGGTTCTTAAATTAACACGTAAACAATATACAGATTTATTTGGACCTAGCTCGGGCGATAAAGTCAGACTTGGGGATACGGACCTAACTATAGAAATAGAAAAGGATCTCCTAACGTTAGGAGACGAATGTGTGTTTGGTGGAGGAAAGACATTAAGAGATGGATTGGGACAAACATCAGGAGTTACTAATGCAAACGGCGCCCTTGATTTTGTTATAACAAACGCTGTTGTGTTGGACCCGGTTCTTGGAATAGTAAAAGGTGACATTGGTATAAAGGATGGCAAGATTGCCGGAGTTGGAAATTCAGGCAATCCTTACATAATGGACAAGGTTAACAAGAACATGGTAGTATCAGCCTGTACTGAGGCTACTGCAGGCGAGCACACTATTTGCACTCCGGGGCATTTTGATACTCACATACACATGATATCTCCTCAACAGTATGTTGATGGGATAAGCAATGGTATATGCAATATGATAGGAGGAGGAACTGGTCCAGCTGACGGTACAAATGCAACTACGTGTACACCTGGCGTCTTCAATATTAGTAGAATGATGGAAAGTGTGGAAGACACACCTATGAATTGGGGCTTTTTAGGAAAGGGTAATGATTCACATCCATCACTGGCAACACAACTGGAACAAATAGAAGCTGGAGCTTGTGGTTTAAAGGATCATGAAGACTGGGGAACTACCGCTGCAGTTTTAGACGCATCTTTAAAGGCAGTAGATGCTACTGATACACAGCTAGCCATTCATACAGATTCAATCAATGAATGTTCATATGTAGAAGATACAATAAACGCCATCGATGGAAGGACATTACATACTTATCATACTGAAGGAGCTGGAGGCGGTCACGCGCCAGATATTATGAAAATTGCTGGAGAACAATTTGCTCTTCCGTCTTCAACAAATCCGACTAGGCCATATACTGTAAATACTGTGGACGAGCACCTAGATATGTTAATGTTTTGTCATCATCTGAATCCGGCAGTTGCTGAGGACGTGGCATTTGCAGAATCAAGAATCAGAGCTGAAACCATAGCAGCTGAAGATGTTTTACACGACGAAGGTGTCCTGAGTATGTATTCTTCTGACAGCCAAGCAATGGGAAGAATAGGTGAAGTAGTAATACGTGCATGGCAGACGGCTGATAAAATGAAAAAGATGAAAGGCAAATTGCAAGAAGAACAGGGAGCAGACAATGACAATTTCAGAGCAAAAAGATACATTGCTAAGACAACGATAAACCCTGCTATTACTCACGGTGTAGCAGACTACCTAGGCTCCCTTGAAGTGGGTAAATATGCTGACATTGTAATGTATCCAACTGCATTCTTCGGGGCAAAGCCGAAAATGGTATTTAAGGGAGGATTTATCGCCTGGTCTATCATGGGAGATCCTAATGCATCATTACCTACACCTGAGCCAGTATTCTACAGGCCCATGTTTGGAGCAATGGGTAAGGCAGTAAAGAAGACATGTTTTACCTTCACATCCAAGGCAGCCGTACAACTGGGGGTCCCGGAGAAACTCGGTCTTGAAAAAGTAGTCTTACCTGTAAAGAATTGCAGAAATATAAGCAAGCAAGATATGATGTGGAATGACAAGACCCCGGAGATAACAATAGACCCAGAAACATACGAAGTCAAGCTTGATGGAAAAATTGCAACAGTTGATCCTGCAAAAGAGCTTGCTTTGGCTCAAAGGTACTTTATGGCATAATACACAAAGAGCGTTATCGATAAGAATAAAAGTCGCACAACTACACGGGTAGCAGAAACGTAGTTTTTTTATTTTTATTTTTCTTGGTTTCTAAAAAGACATACCTTTATTTTTCTCCAATTGAGATAGAGATACTACATGTCAAATCCTAATTATGGGGTATGGAGACCGATGGCAGAGAATGTAGAATTCAATGCCTTAGAATCAAATTCCAATGCAGTGATGGCTATAGCAGACACGGTCAGGACAACATTGGGGCCCAAAGGATTAGACAAGCTTCTAATAGATCAAGCTATGAATAGACATGTTTCAAATGATGGTGTGACAATTTTGCTTTCTCTGCGGGCAATACATCCGGTTGCAAGAATGATTGTACAAATAGCAGAAAGACAAGAGCAATTAGTTGGTGATGGAACTACAACAGCAGTAGTAATGGCTGCTGAAATGATAAAAGATGGAAAAAGACTCATAAAGGAACTGGGTGTCCATCCCACAAAGGTCGTGGAGGGAATAGAAAGTGGGGTGAGTCATGCTTGCCAAATACTGCAAAAGGAAGCAAAGAAGATTGCCTTGGAAGATACTATGTTAGAACAAATAGTTAAGACTTCGTTATCATCTAAGATGGATGGACAGAAGCTGTCCTCTCTAGTTATTTTAGCGTTAAGATCTGTTGGACAAGCCGCAAGGTACAATGGCTCATTTGACTTTGACAAGTCGATAATGGTTATTCGAAGGACCAATATGGAAGACATGGTCGTTGATGGTGTAGTACTAGAGAGAAAAAGAATGGATCAAGAGATGCCCGCTGAAATAAACCAAGCGAGAATCATGATTGTTAAATTGGATTTAAAGCCTGTTAAGGAGGCATGGTTAAAGGAGAACAGCAAGTACCAAGAAATACTAAATATGGAAAATGACAGACTGGCAAAGTCAAAAGAAATAGTTGATGCCATGTTGGCAACCGGTGCAAATACATTTCTCATAGCATCTCCTGAAGTGGACCAAGTTGTTGAGGATTTGCTTGCGTCGCGGAAGGTATTTGCAGTACGTATCTCGACAGATGAGATAGAGTACCTATCACGCTATACTGGCGCCAAGCCAATTAGAATGGTCGATGAGCTTAAAAGATCAGACATTCTAGGTAAAGCAGGTCACGTTGCTGAAGATGAGGACAATGGAGTAATTTACATAGAAAATGGTTCAGGCAGAAATATGGTTACGATGATAGTTTCCGGTACAACAAAGGAAACATCTCTTGAACGATGGAGGGCAGCCATAGATGGTGTAAATGCCGCCGAAGCAGCCCTCAACAAAGGTATTGTTGCTGGAGGAGGAGCAGCAGAATTACATGCAATAGAAAAAATAAAAAATCTAAGACTAAAAGGTCTAGAGCAGGTTGGACTTGAAGTAGTCACTTCAGCGCTGGAGAGTATTATGCGCCAGATTCTTACTAATGCAGGCTTTAATGGACTTGAAAAGGTTATGGCAGCAAAAGCTTCTCCTGATGGTTTTGGCATAGATATTGACTCTGGTGAAGTAGTAGACATGTGGAAGAAAGGTGTTCTTGATCCTGTGCTTGTAAAAACAATGGCACTAGAGGCTGCTGGGGAAATATCAAAATCTGTTTTGCGTATAGATAGAAACTTGGCTGCGGAGGATCTCAGTCAGCAGGCAGTATCAGAGACAAAGAGGTAAGAAAATTCAAATTGTTAATTCGTCACTGCGTCGAGCAATCAAATGTAGATGAAAACTTTATCGTAAGAGATCCCACAAAGATAAGACATGCTGTAATTGTAGGAGGTAGAATCAAGGCGATGTCAGGGCCAATAGATCCTGCTTCCCATCTCAATATTGATTATCCTGACCATAAGGCGACGGCCTGCGTAATTGTTGAAAAATTAGAGGTTGGTGCCAAAGCAATTTTTGGTGGAAGGGGACTTGCCTTTGCAAACGTGGATCCAAGATCAGCTTTTGACCATTACGGTTATGTTGACTATACCCAAAGGTTATCGGATATGATTGGAGCAGTAAAAGAAGCAAGAAACCCGAAAAACGGTATAATTAGCACAAAGATGGAGCAAAGAGGCGAAAAATGTTGATTACAATTAGTTCGGTTATTGGAAACATCAAAAAGGATAGCAGCCTGAGGAAAAAATATGACGAGATGTGTAATAGAGATACATGTGAAACTATAAAAATTAGTAGATTGGAATCGGAAAGAGTCAGAATGAGGAAGACTTCCGATAAAGGGACTGATATTGCTTTGACGCTTCCTCAAGGTACGCATCTAAAACATGGCGATATAATAATGCTAACGGAAAATAAGGTGATCATCGTAGAGATAGAACCAGAAAATGTAGCGATGGTCACGATCAAAAGTAATTTACATCATGACGATATCATCAAGTTACCTGTTACTATCGGTCATACGATAGGCAATCTTCATCGTCCAATAAAAATAGAAGAAAACAAAATCTATTTCCCAATTCAAGCTGATTCTGAGATAGACATGTTTAGGAAGCTTTTAGGCTCCGTAAATGAACACATAGAAATCAACGAGACCAAGATAGTTTTCGAGCCTGATGCAGGCATGAATATACATGAGCATTGACAATATAAGCACAGAAGAAGTAAGCATTCTGCAACTTGCTGACTCTTTCTTTCCCACTGGTATGTATGCAACATCAAATGGACTAGAAGCATTATTTTATACTAGGAAGATAAGACACACAAACGAGCTACGCGATATTATTAAAGTGTATGTGGAGCGTCAGATAGGACCTGCAGATTGCACCGCTTTAGGAAACTCCTATGAATATGTTAAAAAGAAAGATTTGGAAGGTGTGATAGAGGTAGATCAAATAACGTTTTCAATGAAACTTATCCAGGAAATAAGAGAAACATCTACCAGAGCCGGTACGCAATTGCTCAAATGTTTAAGCTATTTTATATCAGATAATAAATTATTAAATGAATATCAACGCTCGATAAAGAACGGACAAGCCTCTGGTGTGTACCCTGTGGCATTAGCAATTGCTACTAGCAGTTTAAATATATCAAAACGGAAAGCAGGACTTATGATGATTTACGCTTTTTTGGTAAGCATGGTCGGTGCAGCTTTGAGGTTAGGCATGCTACAGCATTTTGACGGGCAAAAAATTATCCATGAATTAAAGCCGGACATTGTAGAAGTAGTAAACAATAACATTGATAGACCAATAACCGGTATGTGGCAGTTTGCACCAGGCATAGACATAGTTCAAATAGCACATGAAAGGATGCCTTCAAAAATGTTTATTACTTGATTGAGCCGTACTTTTTTTATGAGCTCCAAGCGGATACCCAGAGTAGGGATTGGTGGACCAGTTGGCTCAGGAAAGACGATGCTAATAGAGCAGATAGTACCTTTATTATCGGATAGGGGTTATAGAGCAGGCATAATTTCAAATGATGTAGTTTCTAGGGAAGACGCGGACAGAATGAGAAGGAATCTGGCAGCAGAAAGGGGCTTGATGCCTGAAGATTTGGTAATTGGGCTAGCGACAGGTGGATGTCCGCATACAGCTGTACGCGAAGATCCATCAATGAACTTGTCCGTGGTTGAGGAGATGGAATTAAAGCATAATGATCTTGATTTGATCATAATCGAAAGTGGCGGGGACAATATTACTACTACATTCAGCCCTGCTTTGGCTGATTATTTTATCTATATTATAGATGTGTCCGGCGGGGACAAATATCCAAGAAAGAGAGGTTTGGGAATAGAGAGTTGTGATCTATTAGTAATAAACAAGGTTGACCTTGCGCAATATGTTGGAGCTGATCTTAGCGTCATGGAAAGAGATGCTAAAGCCGTAAGAGAAAATAAGCCATATGTACTAGTTAATTCAAAAACTGGCCAGGGAGCCAAAGAGGTGACAGAACACATTATAAGAGATGTTCTTTTTGAATCTCCTCCAAAAGCTGTTGCAAAAAATAAATGAACAAGTTGGGTACAGTATGAATGAGTAATTTAGAGTTTTATACCCCAGACGATATTCCACCTGAAGTCTTAGCATACGGATATGACTTAAGACAGTTGGAAGTAGGAAGGGCTGGAAAGATTGGTGCACTCACATTAAGGTTAGAGCAAAACGTAGACAATGGCAAGACTGTCGTCAAGGAACAATATTCTAAAGTACCCCTTTTCACGCAACGAGCACTGTATTTAGAAGAGTCAATACCCTCGATGGCTTATATGTACATAATATCTCCATCGGGGGGTATACTACAAGGAGATAGGTACAGGATGGACATAACACTCAAGAACAATGCATATGCCCATATAACAACACAGGGCGCGACTCGAATATATAGAATGGAAAAAAATTATGCTACGCAGATCGTAAACATTATTGTTGATGATGGATGTTATTTTGAGTTTGTTCCCGATCAAATAATTCCCTACCGCAACTCGCGTTTTTACCAGACAGTAAATCTCAACATTCACGATAACGCGACGATGTTGTATGCAGAAATGATAGTTCCAGGAAGAGTTGCAAGCGGAGAATCATTTGAATATGATATATGTTATATGAAAGCTTTAGCAAAAAATCAAAATAATGTGTTAAGGCTCATTGATGTTGCAGTACTAGAGCCCAAGAAACGTAGTTTAAATATTTTAGGAATATTGGGTAGCTTTAGCGTCGTAGGCAACATGTATATACTGACAAAGACTAAATACACCGCAGAATTAGTGACAGACATAAACTCTGTGCTGCAAAAATTTAGTAACATTTCAGGAGGAGCGACTATATTGCCACGTAATTCCGGCGTCTTAATAAGGATACTTGGGGAGGTCGCTCACGATATCAGAGTTGTCATGTATGAGATTATCAGAATAACAAGGAAGATAATACTCAACGCGTCGTTTAGTGGAATAAGGAAGGGTTAGCTAGGCCATTATTCATAAGCAAATTTGTGTTTTTGGTATATTGATTTCAAACAAATCAAAATATCTTTTTTTGTTATTCTTATCTTTTTATCTCCTTCCCGTAATCCAAAATTCAGTAGCTTTTATCCTATGTCCTGTACTGTCCTGATGTATGTTGGCAATCCATAATTTATCAAATACTTCATCACAATCTTCACACCATGCAGTACAACTTTTTCTATGTTTATCAAATGCGTTCATGTATCTGAACTAACTATATCTATTATATGATTCATGGGTAAATGTGTTTGCATCGCTCCAGATAGATTTTAGTATATTTCCTTCGGGTTTAAAATGAATGTTCGAATATCATCGAACGATTATTTGCGCCGGGATAAAATGTTCATCAGGGCATAATTTTTTAATAAACATGAGCATTTGAGTGTAGCATTCACTGCCTTCAAACGTTTTAGTAGTTAGCACGCCTTGCCATACATTGGCTCTTACAGTTATTGCATTTGATCCTAGTTCTAACTGTATTTTAAATGGTTTCATAGATAATAATAATAAAGTTATGAGTCATACAAAGTAAATACTTATTCTTGCATTCTCAACTAACTATCAAATAGCTGCAATAGCTATTGAACCACAACCGTGAAATGTTAGGGAAATTTAACAATTTTGTGTAATATTACTCCCTCCCCCAATTGAGGTCCAATGCTTTTAACGACATCATAATTTTGTTTAATAGTTCCCCATTTGTTTGCAAAAATGTATGCCAAAGAATTCGCTTTAAGAGAACATCATTTGGTGCTGGAGGTAATTACTTTGAAGGTAAGAAATATTGTAGAAGGTGTGAGGTTTACATGTACCATGATAGATTGTTTTGTCCATGCTGTGGTATGCAGCTAAGGCTAACACATTTGTAGAGAATGTAAGGAAATATTTAGAAAACTAGTAGGATAGAAACGGTAGCATAATTAAGTAAATGTAAACAGTATTCTTAATGTTTAAATGAAAAGAAGCCTGTTATCTGACTATAAAATCACGTGTGGCGAAATCTCCATGACGGGTCTGTCTATGGCAACAGCAGGATTAGCTGCTGTGTGTGGTATACAAAAATGCAAAAAATGGTCAAATAACTACGCTTTATCACCGTAACATATCTAATACGAAAAAATAAAGAGGGTTATGACTTGGCATGCAGTTGATAGTCAATCAACACATGTGGAGCCAATTTAGCACTGTGGGCTGATGCTGTCGCTTGAACTTGCAAATGCACCAGACTGGGAATATACAAGAGCAGTTGACACTCCAGAATACGTAAAACCAAAAGCCCTTGATTCGCTAAATGAAACTGTTGAAAAGATTAATACCGCTAAACTAAAAGAGCGACGGGAGGAATTAAGAGACAAGCTACCGACATGATCCTAGATTCATTTTCGACCCTGAAGAACTGCAAAGAGTAGGAAAGGCCTACAACCTAAGCACAACTATCCAAACCAAGATGATTGTTACAGAACAAAGTCAGCGAATCTAATGTGAAGGGTGTGAACCCTGTGAAGGCATTAGGAAAGCGTCCTCATCTGAAAACACGCTTGTGCATCGCTATATTCAATGCATATTGAAACACATACTTCCTATTGCTACGTTGCAGCCATTAGCTGGATCAGTATGCCCACCATTTACTGCTACACCACCATAAAATCCATTCGTATCATCAATAGCTGCAGTGCCGCTGGCGTCACTTCCTTGTCCTATTGCCATACCACCATTGCCGCCATTACCTTTGCCACTAGAACTACCATCCCCTCCGTTGGCAGTACCACCAGCAACGCCGGTGCCACCAGTGCCGCCATTTCCACTGCTCGAATAGTCGTTGTTGCCTTGATTACGATCGCCACCAGTGCCGCCATTAGCATTACTACCATGATATATAGCCGTACCAGCATTACCACCATTACCAGCATTACCACCATTACCAGCATTACCACCATTACCAGCATTACCACCATTACCAGTATTTCCATTGCTTGACTCGTCAAAGTTAGGCATATTACCAATGCCGCCAAGAATAAAAGGGACTTCACTAGTTGAATCAGGATTACCATTTGCTCCATGTTGACCTGAAAGATCAGCCTTTGCTTCTTGGTATATTGTTAGATCACCAACAACAACACCACCAATGCCGCCAGCGCCACTAATCCCAACAAAAATTGGATATGCCACACTTAAAGCCAGTACGAGCGATATCGAGATTATTAAAATGGATCTACCTGCTGCAAGTAATACTGCTGGTGCTGCTACGATAGCAACTATTCCTAACGTTGTGTGGTTCATTTTCACTAGTTAATTATTCTCATGTATATATTTGACTTAGGATGTTTATTGCTATAATTAACTGCTATACTATGA
>JBKPMB010000084.1:0-3003 GCA_046731995.1 Thermoproteota archaeon
CTTAAACTAAAGTTATTGCAAGAAAGCAAAGATGGACTAGTTGTGAACAAGGCCAAAGAACTAAGAGAAAATATAAATTATTACAATTCCACGTTGGACGATCTTAAACAATCATCTGATGATATGAGAAAACAGCTGACGGAAAATAATAGTGAATGTAGAATTTTAGTAAAGCGAATTGAAGATTGTATATTTGAGATTACTGGAAAAAAATATTCCTTATTAACTTAGTATTTTAGTGTATAATACTTGCTCATACAAAGTATTATTAGTACGTTAAGCTAGTTACATCTTACATACATGGTAAGGCGTTCAAATAAATCAATAGCTGAAATATTAATACCAGCTAATGTACCATTACAAGACGAAAATGATGATAATCATAAGCGTTTAGCATTACTAGAGAGGAAAATCACTCTAGCAACTGAAGGTTTTACAAGACTAAAGTTCTGTGAACTAGCATTGAAAGATAGGAATAGGTAATGAATGACTGTGCTAATACTGATGGAACCATGGAACCGATTGTTAGAACAATTAGCAAAGTGAGGAATAGAATTCTCATTGCTGAGAAGCCATCATTAATTGTCCTATGTATAATACAAGACATAGAGTCCTCTCCAAACACGCAAGAGCAACTTTGTTTGAAGTCACTCTAATATTTTACCATTCTATGTATCGTCAAGATACAACTAAAGGCTAACATGGTATGCGAACTCACTATGATATTCTAGGAGTCAGTAGGATAGCCCCAGAATCTGAGATAAAGGAATGCATACCGAAGACTAGCTAACCGGCACCAGTACACCATCTGCATGTAAGACCCACAAATGGAAGAAGGCTAATGAGTCCTACTCCTACGACCATTCCAATAACACAAATTTTGAATTTTGTTAGTTTGAACATTTACCTTTATTTGTCTTATCGAGTATTACAGTTGCACTCAGCAGCCTTTTTTAGAGGTCAGCAAACTGTTTGATATATCATAACTATTGTTGATTACTTGAAAGTTTGAAATGATGTAGCTGATATAGCGGACGTGAAAATACATAATTTTGACTGAAGCAGTCATTAGGCACAGAATCAGAAGCATTAAAACATGCGCCAAGAATACGTTTTTAAAGAGTTATCAAACGATGGATTAGTGAATATGATAACTACTCTACAGCAATTACTGCTATTACTAAATTTGCAACTATAGCCTTAAGTGGATATGATATATATGATGTTCTCCATAATAGTATGTATCTAAACATTTGGAACCACATTCTTGTAGTAGATGTCAATTTTCGATGTTATGTCAGATTTAGCATTGTCTATTTGTGTATCATATGTATCATATACATAAGATAGTATAGCTAAGGAGCTCAATTTTAACAGATTTTGGGTGTCAAAAAGTTGGTCTATTAGAATTGTACATATTAATAAAAAAACCGTCTCATTGTATCATCTCAAAAAACCTACTAATGAAACTTTAGGCTTATTGGCAAAAATGTGTTGGATAGTTAGTAGCTTCTTGAATGTGACCTAGAGCAATAACCACAGTAACCATTAGTAGATGGTCGGTTATGGCATATGCATTCACATCTACTGCCAAATCCTGAAGAAAACCTTTTTCGCATTATCTATTATATTGTTTACCATTACATGTATTTAAATACCATTAATTACCTTTGGTTATATGTAGTGCTTCTCCTTAAGCATAGAAACTGATATAGAATGAGCAGGGAAAAACTGACTGCTGTCTTGTATCAATTCTGGTTTCAAAACTAAAAAGAGAGCTGCCTTTGAGTCAAGTTGTCTGTTTGGCTTACAATCAATGTTAATCCTTACGAAGCTATTCCCCTACGACATTGTAACTCTTATTTAATTGGCCTACCAACTCCCAACTTGTAATGACAATATCAATAGAACAAGAAAAAAGGATACTACAACAAGGCAATCAAAATACAAAATAAATCCACTAATTTTAAACAGATGGTCTCCGAGGTCTATGACAGGAGAAGAATTAGACTAAGATACTATAATGAGTCTTTTTGAAACAGCTCCTCGTATGCACTGTTGTAAATTCTGTCCTATGTGATATTGGTGGACTTTTAGTTAAGAACCAGAGACATATCAAAGTGTGTGATCAATATCGTGAAGTGTAATGATAATAAATTAGTCAAAGGAAAGCTTTAGAAGGTACAAATTCCACAACCATTATGGATTATCATGTGATACATAAATTATTTTTCATTATGATAGTGTTATCAGGATACTGTTTCCAAGAGGTTATGGCTCTGTCTCCATCTTTCCCACGCCAAGAGTTTGTAGATAAGAGCTCATGAATCTTGTCTTCGTAAGGAACAAGATTGGAGTATCCTAAAATGAAATCTCAGGCAAACAATAGCCAAAAAATTCGAAAGGTTACTTGTAGAACGATAATTTGATAGCTTACGTTTAAACCTCTTACCTACTTTCTCCTTATTCTTCTCATAGTTATCATCTTCAAGATAATTTATATCATGGAACATACAACGTGTCATTTCCCTGCCGTGAACCAACTCTAAGCATTTGAAGTCAACGCTTCCACCATGATATTCATAGTCGCACGTGGACACTAATATTTTGAAAACTGCTATATACAAAAAGCTGTCTATAATTTGATCTCAGTTATTTTGGCCAAACAATCTTCTGTCTATGAAGTGTTATTATGCTATGATTAAATTTGATATTCAGCACAATTAGATTGATTGTTTCCTCTCAAGCTCTTGTAATCTTGTAGATATAGATAGAAGTTGGTCTGATAGCTGTGCTATAGCATCATCTTTCATTTTGTCACGATTTCTCAATGCTTGATTTAGTTCTTCTAGATTATTTTGTAACTTCTGTACGTGCTGTAATACTGCTTGCTTACCTTTTGGAAATAGTTCTCTTTTCAATACATTCCATTCGATAGACATTCTTCCAGGACCTGTCAGTAAAAGGCTAATTGATATTGCCATCAATAACAAATCTAATTCA
>JBKPMB010000085.1:0-6106 GCA_046731995.1 Thermoproteota archaeon
CACAGTATCACTGGAAGGCAGCTGTAGACACCTTTAGTCCAAGCAACCTTATAACATTTGCCAAAGCAGTACCAGAACACTGGAAACGATTTATGGGAGAATCAGTTGGAGATCCCCAAAAGGAAGAAGATTTTCTCAAGGAAAGATCTCCTATTAATTACGTCAACAATATTAACCCAACAATTAGCCGCCTTGTAATACAAGGTGCTAATGATCCAAGCGTAGTGAAGAATGAATCTGACCAAATAGTTGAAAGATTAAGAAGTGAAAATATGGATGTAGAATATATGGTTTTTGAAGATGAAGGACATGGCTTTACCAAGTATAGCAACCTTCTAAAGGCTCTGAAGAGATCGGCAGAATTCTTGGTAGAGAAATTATTATTATTATTATTATTAAATAACGTAGTATTAAGCGAGAAAATGGAACACCCACTTAAGATCGTGCACAGAAATTGGAACATTTGAGCTCAAGTATGGAACACCAGCAGAATCAGCGCATTATCAATTCTAAAACCAGTTCTAATTAAGTGGATCGTCTAATAAATATGAGTCCAACAGACTTGAACATCATAATTTCCCTTTATTTGCAATCAAAACTACTCCAGTCATTATTATCACGGTAGCGATTATTATCTGTGGAGTGATAGCTTCGCTAAGTATCGCCCATCCCAAAATAACAGCCACTACTGGACTTACATAGGCAAAAGTATTGGCTAGTGATGCTGATGTATTTCTAAGAACCCAGAAAAATCCAGCCCATCCTGTTGAACCTACAGTTATGAGGTACAATAGTGAAGTCATGGATGGCATAGAAATTTCAGATACATGAAAATTCTGTAGCTCGCCTATTGCAATACTCAATACAATTAAAAAAAATCCACCTACAAATAACATCATACCCGTTGAAATCAGTACATTGGTAGGGAGATCTGCTTTGGATGAATACAACGATCCGACTGACCAGCTGATTGTAGCTATTACTAATGCGATTATACCAACAAATTCAAATTTCATATTAGGAGATTGTATTTCTACAAATTGTGCTGCCAGAGAAGGAAATATCAATATAACAAAGCCTACAGTACCTGTAATAACTCCAAGTACAGTAAACTTCTTCAGCTTATCTCTATATACTATTTCCCAAGTAGTAATACCCAGATAGGAACTGTCGAAAATAGGAGTGCAGTGACACTAGATGAAAGATATTGCTCGCCCCACGCCAATAGTCCCTGTCCACCAAGTACCAATGCACAGCCAATAATTGTTGCTTCCTTCCATTGTCTCTTGTTAAGTATTGATACAAGTCTGTACCGATGGCTGACCTGAGCATTTTGATTTCGATTAGTCCCATGGTTGTTGTTTTGGGAAGGAATTAGAATGGATACCAGTATAAGAAGCGCACCAGATGATACATACCTTATTCCAGACATTAAAAATGAAGGAATAGTATCGATCGCAATTTTTATAGTGATATATGTGGATCCTATAACTACCCAAAGTAATATTAACACCAACCAAACCTTTAGGTTAGCCATAGATCGATACAATAGTACTTTGGCCCGGTTTAAGAGTGAGTCTATTTTAGGAAGTTTCGGGGCAGCATATATTGTTTCATGTGAAGCCAGCCATACAAAAGTTACAGTATGCTTATGAGAAAGTAATCAATTCGTTAATTGACAAGTCCGTAATTCCTCATTATCCTAATATTTACCCTGTTCCTTTTATGATTATCAAAAGATACAGAGTCAGGTTTTACACTACACGCGTTTTGTTTTATGCCCTTACATATCCAGACCTAAAAGAGCTCAACAAATTTGCCATCTATGTTTATGAAGGCTTAATAGAAAACTCTCCAGATTTACTACCTGGAGTAATTGGCCATGAAATTTCTCATGTAATCGCTTTAAAAGGAAAGGTAGATCTAACAAAAGAGGATTTAGCACTGATTCTAAAAGATAGATTAAGTTACATAAATGCAAAGGAAAACTCTGCTGAAGATACGTATTATTGTTTCACAAAAGAAATCCAATCTAAGATAAAAGAATGGGATACATACAGTAGAAGGGAAGAGATAGAGGATTCTATAACAAAGGATGCGGAACTTGTAGATCAAGAATACTTTGATAAACGGATATTTGGAAATAGACTTGAAGAGTATAAGCAGTTTGTTAAATTCAACCTAAATAAAATCGGTGTATTATAGCTTCGAATGTATCTCTCTGCTTTAGATACTAATCGATAATTCAGCAAAAGTTGTTAAATATTATTTTGCAGCAATATTTAGTACTGTTCCAAGCATAAAAAATATGATCTACTACAACTCTTTTCTAGAATTCACGCCTATATAATAACAGTATAAAAAACTACTTAGTTTATAGTTAATGTGTATAAATAATAATACTACGCCTGTGTATTTTAATATGATCGATACAATCTCAATTTTTGTACTATTCTTGCTTCTAGTTGGAGTATTGCTCTTTGGTATGTGGAGTAGTATCCAAGTATATGCACAAAAGTCCTCTTCAGCTACCTTATCTTCACCAAGTGTTAGCAAGTCAATATCACCAGAACTCAAAGCAAAAATGTGTGATCCTAGCAATCCTGATCTCAAGGTTGTTAATACAACTGAATCCAGAATATGCGGTATTTCCAAAACAGTAAAACCATCTTTACCATCATCAGCAACTCCAACAAGAGCAGTGTCATCATCAGCACCATCACCGCCACCGCCACCGCAACAGACAACTACAGAACCAACAACAGCAGCAGGTGTACCCATTACTCCAAAGAAGATGGCAACCACAAATAATATTTCACAAGGTAAGGGCTCAACAGTAGCTCCAGTTAGTCATTCTACTGCTACTAAGTCGTCATCATCGCCGTCTAGTATAGCACCACAGATAAAAGCTGTAAATCAACACCAGCAGCCGCAAATAAGAGGAATTAAAAACATGGCACCACAGCTAAACAGTGTAAAAGAACAACAATCCCCAGCAGCACTACCAATGACAGAAATTAATGGTACAGCCGGAATCAACAGTACAGCCGCACAAAATTATACATTTGCTGCAACTTCTTCAGTACCCAATTCTGATCAGGTGTTGTATCTTGGTTATCATCCTACTAGCACTAACCCAACCAATATCAATAGTGATTCAAAACATAATGACAATCATGATAGTAAATCTGATTCTCACAGTAGTACGAGAAGTGCAAGTGATAGTAGCTCAAAAGATAAAGATACTAATAATGGCAGCACTGCAGCAAAGCAAAAGAGTAGCAGTACTAAACCAGATAGAACCGATACATCTAATACCGAAAGCAGCTCAAAAAATAATAACAGCCATAATACTGAATCATCTAGCGATCATACTACGGATAGTGGTTCTAGCTCGAAGGATAAGAAGACCAAATCAGATGGTGGTAGTTCAAAAGAAAATGACGATAGTTCTGATGCGACATCATCTGGTAAATCTTCATCCATCCTAGAAAACGATGTTTCATCAGTCATTGTAAAAAGCTTCAATTTCAAACATTCTAAAGATTCTGATAGCAGCGAATCATCATCAATCATCGAAAATGAAAATGATATTCTTCCATCAGTCATTGTAAAAAGCTTCAATTTCAGATAACGACGCAAATGCGGAAAGCGAATACAGTTAGATTATAACTTCAATTATATTATAAGGATAATTTGACGAATTCAGTCAATTTGTCCGTTCTCTAATTTTTGTAAACACAATGAAGTCAATTGCTCCCGCGTATGAGCAGTTCGGGGAAACAATTTCAAGGAAAAGGCAAAATCAAAGGTGTATCATTTTTGGAACATATTGGGCTATCGGAATCATGATGTCTGCAGGAACTGGCGGCATTTGCATCATGTACATATTTGACACCAAAAATTCCAATTACTGCTAATATGATAAATAACATCATCATAGAAGTCATATCAGCCATCTCATGTCAGCAATTCGTTATATTTAATTTAGCTTTTGTTCTTTGCCTATATAGGATAACATAGCTGGAGATTACCTGATGTTGGTTAAATTATGCCTTTTAAGAAAGCCAAACATAAATTCATCACGCTCTCACTTTGGATAATTCTCAACAGCTCTTCGAATGTACGTGCTTCTAGGAATATCTCCACGCTTGTTTTCAATCTTCTGCAACAGCGATACAGGTAAGGTAATTCCTAGTTTTTCTGTTCGATCACCCTTATTGGTAGCAGTTGTACTAACCATACTAATATACCTAATAATACTTAGCTATAAGCTTTTTCTTTATGATATACCTTCACAGAGAAGACACATAGAGTCTGGATCTGGAATTCTTGGTAATCTTATTCTCTCTTGAATAATATAAAATATGAGTTAAAAAACAGAGAAATAAAAAATTAATTCAGTATGTCTAATACTGTCTTTCTCCATCCATCATGAAACCCTCTGCAATATCCATTACCTTCATCTGCAGCAGGACATGAAGGTGATTTATCTGGAAATGAACTAATGATAACAAGAATCATTAAACAATAGGGTAATATCTTATGAATCATATTATATTAATAATTCAAATAAAAAAAGGAGATTATTCTAGTGCTGATACTGCTTGGTCGGAATATCCTTTCTTGTTATCAAACGAAGGTAATGGGGCCTAGTTTATTATGATAAACTACAAGGAATGCTGGTATCAACAGGAAAATTCTATGTTGGAGAGGCAGTTTTGATGATCGAATACATGGAGAAAATTGGTAAAATAGAACATACGGGGATTATCATATCTATAGATTAAAGAAATCAGCTTCCTCCGAAGAACAAGGTGGCAGGATTTAATTAGATCAAAATATTACATATACTATAATTGCAGAATAAAATAAGAATGGCTTGTTCTATTGGGTGATGTATACACATTATTGAGTATTTAATGCAGCCTCAATAGCATAACTAAAAAGACCAACCCTGATATGGTATACACAGATGTCATAATTCTTAATACTTGTAGCCTGGTTATACCATTGCATCTGGGAATGGTGTCAAAGGGCGTATTTTTCTTAGTATTAGCTATAATTTTTAAACAAGTAATCCCTTTTCATTAATTATCTATCCACTTGTAGACCTAGAAAAGATGGGAGATGAAAGTTAGAGCAAACAGCTAATTGACCGACAAGAGCTGATGTTGATGTCTATACTATGAAATGCTTAATAAATTAAAACCAGGCCTAAAGATGACGTTGTCATCAGAAAACGAAACCTACGATAAGAAAAAAGAAGAGCCAAAAGCAATAAAGGCTGCAGAGGAAATAAAAAAACAGCGTGAATCAGAACAACTTAATATAGATCCAGAACAAGTAATAGAAGAAGAGGAAAAGAGACAGCCGCATTCAGTAGAAGACAAATAACCATACGTTATTGATCTTATTATTGTCCAAATGCGTTAGTCAAATGTATGAAAATATGTTAGATTATTATTTTCACCATATTAATATTTTCTGACTAGGACCTACAACTGTATTCTAAGAAATTGACATATCTCCATATGCTGAGCGGGGAGGAGCCTTAATCTCATCATTCATATTATACAGCTCAGGAAGCGAATATACAAAACCAACATGTATACAATCAGCTCTATCATCTAACAAACACTGCAATTCACCTTCTTTTAACATCACTTCTGCAATTCTATTTCTTTTATTATCCTTTAGTACAACTCGATTCTGATCTATAGATAATTTTTCCATATAAGGAGCATGCCTGGCAAATGCTTCATACCTAACAGCATCTCCTCCATCATACTTGTAAGATAGCCAGAGAAGCTTCTGATGCCCTTGATCTCTAATCCTTTTTTGTTTTTTTCATAAACTTTAAAGAAATGCTTGTACACATGTTCACTTACTGTAAACCTCAGGGACAATGATATAAGCCATTATGCGAAATTTTGATTCATCATTTTATAGAATTCTTCATCAGACATGTTTCTTTTAGCTCCCAACCATTGTTCTACGTCATTGCCAGCTAAATACCTGAGATTAGGATTTTCATCTTTAACAGCGTTGAGTAATACATTTGCTACAAGGTCGGGGGAAGACGAGTTTTTCATTAGCTCTTCAA
>JBKPMB010000086.1:0-13592 GCA_046731995.1 Thermoproteota archaeon
GGATCAAAGCCAATAAGATTGACGATATTTTCAGAAAGCGCAATCAAAGAATTGGATAATCTAAAAAAGCCGGCTGCCCAAAGGATCATGGAGATGATGATTCAATCTAGATGACTGACAAAAAAACTAAACTCAAAATTAGTAAACGCAATAAGAATGATGATAGCAATAATGTTAGTGGCAATAAGAACAACAACAATAATAATGGTATTTCTAGTCCTGAGCAAGCAGCAGAGCTTATCAGGCAGCCGTATATAACTGAAAAAACTTTCAACATGATTGAACGAGAAAATAAATTGACTTTCATAGTGTCAGATAAAGCCAACAAAAAGCACATTGCAGAATCGTTAGACAGATTGTATGCTTCTAAGATAAGCGATGTCAATACATCAAGAACCATTCGTGGCAAGAAAGCCATAGTTAAATTTGAAAACCCGGAAGGTGCCAGAGACCTTGCAACAAAGCTTGGACTAGTCTAATAAAGTCAAAAACGAAGTACGAGAATAATAACGTCATCCATTACCAGCCTACTGCTTCTTTGCATGATCAAGACATTTACGAGCAAGCATATAGACACGTTAGATTTAAAAGTAGTTGTTCTTTGAAGGTACTGGTACAAATTGGTTCGCGAATTCAAATTTAAAGGTTATACAGCTGAACAATTACAAACATTATCTGTAGAATCGCTATTACCACTTTTAAATGCCAGACAACGAAGGTCCCTAGATAAAAGAGTATCGTCATACATGGACGACCAAAAAAGAAAGTTGCGGGAAGAAATGAAACTGATCAGAGAAGGAAAGCTTAATGGACCCCTGAAAACTCATATTCGAGATATGATTATCTTGCCTGACATGATAGGACTCACTATCAGCGTTCATAATGGCAAGGAGTTCTACCCAGTTAATATCAGAAAGGAAATGGTAGGTCATTATTTGGGAGAATATGCGATCACAAACAAGAGAGTTCAGCACGGAGCCCCTGGTGTCGGCTCATCCAGGTCAAGTCTCTACGTGCCGCTCAAGTAGCAAAGGGATCGTCAAATGCCAAACTATTCTTATGCATTTCAAAATTTTGATAAAACAAAACATGTGAGGGCAGCTCTCAGAGAAAAAGACATTTCCCACAAGCATGCCAGAGAAATTGCTCTTGCAATAAAAGGGATGTCAATTGAGAGAGCAAGAGACTTTTTGGAAAATGTTATCGCCAAGCACGTTGCCGTGCCAATTAGAAGATATAACAATGAAGTTGCACACAGATCTAACATTCGAGACGGTTTTTTTTCAGGAAGATTTCCAAAAAAAGCGGCAGGAGAATTTCTAAGGCTGCTTGATAACTTAGAGTCAAACGGCGAATATAAAGGAATGGATCTTGACAGACTAAAGATCATAAGTGCAGTAGTTCATAAAGGAACAAAATTAGAGCGCTTTACTCCTCGTGCTATGGGGAGGTCAAGCCCTAAGATTGACACTTTAGTTCATGTGGAACTTGTTGCACAGGAGGTCGCATCTGAATAATGAGCGCAGTAAAAAATGTTATGAAAAATAACTACCGCAACATGGAGCTTGACGAGTACCTTTCAGCAACGCTAAAGGATGCAGGATATGGTGGAGTGGATGTACAGAAAACACCAATTGGAACTAGAATAACGCTTTACGTTACAAGACCTGGACTGGTAATTGGAAGAAAAGGCGTTGGGATTAAGGATGTTACTTCTAAACTGGAGACAAAATTTGGTTTGACAAATCCTCAGATATCTGTTATGGAGGTTCAGGTTCCAGAATTAAATCCAAAGATAATGTGTAACCGAATCGCCCAATTAATAGAAAGAGGCACAGCATTTAGAAGGGCCTGCCTTTGGACAATAAACACGATCAGTAATGCTGGTGCATTGGGAGCAGAGGTGGCAATCTCTGGGAAGCTAAGAAGTGAACGTGCTCATTTTGAAAAGCACTCTGTTGGCGTTATCCCCAAAAGCGGCGACGTTGCGGACAAGGTTGTAAAAGTGGGCGTTACCCATGTTCTCTCAAAAATGGGCTTGATGGGGATACAATTACGAATCGCGCTAAAAGATCAAGCCCCGCAAGAGTTTGAATTTACAGATGGGACATCAGCAGGAACAACCGATGAGCAATTGGCAGCAGAACGGGAGCAAGACCAACAACAACCATCACAACAGCAAGTACTAAACCCGGCTGGGCAAGTAGAGAATCAACAATTAACAGAGGAACAAAAGCAAGAAAAAGCTGTTCCAGTAGGAGGAGGAAATCCAAATGGTCAGGGCTAAACTAAGAACTCTGAGGGAAATGAATGAAACGGATCTTTCCGGAAAATTATCTGATCTAAAGGCTGAACTCTCGAAATTAAGATCAGAGAGCGCCAAAGGAACTTTAAAGAAACAAACAGGTAACATAAAATATATACGAAGAGATATAGCAAGAATATTGACTATTTTGAATGAAAAACAGGAGTAAAGGAGATAAATGATTACGCCAGAAAATATCTTGTCACATGAAATTATCGGACTTTATGCAACGGTAGAACGATGCTCTGATATCTATCTTGCTAATTTATCCGGCAGAATAATCATAGAAACAAAAAACATTATTGGTATAGAGACCAGTAAAGGTATAAGGCACATATCAAAGACGGCAGCCAAAAAAATCAGACTTGATTTGAAGCCTGGTTGCAGCTGCTCTATATCAGGCTCTTCGTTGAATGGCAGGCCAGAGGATCGGATCTCTAAGCATCGTTGAAAAAGAGAACTGGTGGGTTGAATATCAATGGTTAGAAATATAGGGGTTTCTGTAGCTCCTCCAAGGAAATCGTGTGAGGGTAAATTCTGCCCTTTCCATGGCCGGTTATCAATAAGGGGCAAGCTGCTAAGAGGAATTGTAATTACCAACAAGGCAAAAAATATGGCCGTAGTTGCTCGAGAATTTCCTCGGTCTGTTGGCAAGTACAAAAGATACGAAAGAAGCAGATCTAAACTTCATGCCTATGTTCCAGATTGCATGGATATAGAAGAAAGTTCCGATGTAACAATTGCGGAATGCAGGCCGTTGTCAAAAACCGTATCTTTTGTTGTTATAGAGGCGAATAACAGGAATGGCAGCGAAGACTAGAGCAGTATCAGCAAAAGGGGTAGAAGAGTTCAGACCCTATATAACAAGAGCACTTCCTGTTACTGCTGAACTAGTATGTGCAGACAACACTGGTGCAAAGATTCTGCGTATTGCTCAGGTTACTCGATACAAGGGCAGACACTCAAGACTTCCTTCGGCTGCAGTTGGTGACTTTGTCACAGTAACAGTCAAGAAGGGACCTGCTGAACTTCGTAGGCAGATATTTGGAGCCGTAATAGTGCGGCAAAAGTATCCGATCAATAGAGTAAGCGGAGTTAGAATAAGATTTGAAGATAATGCAGCAGTTCTTGTAACACCAGAAGGGGAAATCAAAGGAACCGATATAAAGGGGCCAGTTGCTGCAGAAGCAGCAGAAAAATGGCCAAGGATAGCGAATTTGGCTCCTCTTATTGTTTAGGAGAAGTTTTGATATAAAATGTCATCAACATCTTCATCATCATCTTCGAAAGCACGGCTCAAAACTATTGCTGTGACTCCAAAGCATCTTCGAGATAAAAGCATATGCTCAACACTCACAGATGATCTACGTGAACAGCACAGGAGACGGAGTATCCGGGTAATAAAAGGAGACACAGTTAAAGTAATGCGAGGTGAATATACAGGAATAGAGGGCAAAGTAGAAAAAGTCAATACCATCCGTGGGACATTATCAATAGAAGGCGTACAAAGAGAGAAAGTTAAAGGTGGAAATGTCAAGGTCCAAATTCACTCTTCAAACGTCAGAGTTTCTGGCTTGAACCTAGACGATAAATATAGGCAGGATAGAGTAAGAGGCCAGGAACAAGGACAATCTGCAGAGAATGACACTAGTATGACTATGGATAACAATGGCAAGAATAGCGATAAGAAAAAGAGAGACCTGAACATCGGTAACAAGAAAAAAGCTTCCCTTGTAAAAAAGGGGTCAAGCAAGAAGAACAATATAAACAAAACAAAGAAAAATCGGATAAAGGATCATAATGAGGCAAAGAACAAAACAACAAAAAATAATGACGACAACAACAACGAAAACAAATCCCAGTTAAAGAACCAAAGCAATGAGGAGAAAGGGGGCTAGAGATAATGGCAAAAATGGGGCGTAGTACTAGGCTAAAAAGACAGATGGCTCCGACGTTTTGGAGCATCAAAAGAAAGGAAGGTCGCTTTGCTCTAAAAGTCAACCCTGGACCTCATTCAAAAATTAAATCCTATCCGCTTGGCATTGCTCTAAGAGATGTATTAAAGTTGGCTCATACAATGGCTGAGGCAACCAAAATAACAAATACCGGCAAGGTAAAGGTTGACGGTGTAACAAGAAGAAGTATTAATTTTGGAATAGGCGCAATGGACGTGCTTGAACTGGTCCCCACTGGACAAGCATATAGGTTTGTACCGCGCGAATCGCGTTTACTTGTACCCATTTCTATTACAGATGAGAATGAAAAAACGATCAAGATCGTCAAGATTACGAGCAAGGTCATGACCGGAGGAGGCAGGCTTCAGTATGGCTTTCATGATGGCAAGACTCTACTAAGCGACGAAAGGATGAACGTAGGAGATACATGTGTAATTCAGCTACCGGATGTCAAAATCAATCAACACATAAAATTTGAAAGGGGCTGCATGGCTCTTGTTATGAGTGGAGAGAATGCAGGTAACATTGGTAAAGTAGAGGATATAAGGGACGGGATTTTTTCTTTGCCCAAACGGGCTTTGGTCTCATTTGCAGAACGGTCAGTTGAGCTGCCAGTAAAAGCTGTCATGGCAATCGGATCAGAGGCTCCTGTGGTAAAGGTGAGCTAAAATGAGCCAAGAACAAATCCAGTTGCCTAACCCAATGCGAAAAATAAGCGTGGGAAAAGTTGTGATAAATATCGGCGTCGGAAGATCTGGCGAACCACTAGAGAAAGCACGACATGCTTTAGAGGAGTTGACCAACAGACAGCCAAGCGTACGTGGAGCAAAGAAGAGTGTGAGAGATTTCAATATACATAAAGGCGAGCCAATATCCGCGATGGTAACACTTAGAAGAGACCCTGCGTATGAGTTTTTGAGAAGAGTTATAGCAGCAAATAGAAATATACTAAAATCATCTTCGTTTGATAATTATGGAAATATATCTATTGGCATCCGAGAACATATAGACATTCCGGGAACAAAATATAATCCTGAAATTGGCATCTTTGGGATGGACGTTTGCGTTTCACTTACGAGACCAGGATATCGGGTGGCAAAAAAAAGAGACAGACACCCAATAGGCAAGGATCATAGGATTGGTAAGGAAGAAGCAATTAGATTCTTTAAAGAAGAATTTGGAGCCGAGGTGCTATAGAATAGAAATGCCAAAACCAAGAGAGTATACCGAAACAGGAAGAAAACAGCTTAGGCATGGAAAGGGAACTAGATGGTGCAAAAGATGTGGGTCATATGTTGGGCTTATTCACAAATACGATCTTATGCTATGCAGACAGTGCTTCAGAGAAGTTGCAGCAAGCTTAGGTTTCTTCAAATATCAGTAACGGATAAGGAGTGATAGTAAGAGAGATATGCCAGCTTTAAATGTCGTATCAAATCTATTTACGACCTTATACAATAATGAATCTCGTAGAAAGAAAGAATGTATTGTTACGCCAGCATCGAGATTTGCAAGCGAAATACTACGTATAATGCAAAAGCACAGGTACATTGGCGAATTTGAGCAAATAGATGATGGCAGATCAGGTAAGTTCAGAATACAATTGCTTGCAAAAATTAACAAATGCGGCATAGTCACGCCTAGATTTAGCGCGAAGAAAAATGAGTTTCTCAATTGGGAAAGACAATTCCTGCCGGCGTATACTATGGGAATTCTTCTTGTTTCTACTAGTCAGGGAATGATGTCTCATCACGAAGCACAAGAAAAAGGCCTAGGAGGAGTATTAGTTGGCTACGTCTACTAAAGAACAGGAAATTTTCGCAGAAATTGACGTACCAGAGAATGTAAACGTGAGAATGGAAGGAAATACCTTTAGCGTTGGCGGAAGATTAGGAACCCTCCATAAGGATCTTACCAAGCTACCAGTCACTGTTGATATAAAAGATAAGAAACTTGTTATTAAACCTCCAGGTACTAGAAAAAAAGATCTGGCCGTTACAAATACTGCTAAAAGTATTATTCAGAGTATGATTAAAGGTGTTGAGAGGGGGTTTACCTATAAACTAAAGGTGGTTTATGCACATTTTCCGATTTCTGTAAAAACAAAAGGAAAGGAAATCCATGTGGAAAACTATTTTGGCGAGAGGGCACCTAGAGTGTCACATATTGTAGGAGATGCCACAAAAGTTAACGTTGTAGGAGAAGACGTTATAGTTCAAGGACCAAGCTTAGAGAATGTATCACAGACTGCTGCAAATATAGAATCTTCCACTAAACTTAAGGGAAAAGATCAGCGAGTATTCTTGGACGGTCTCTATGTCTACTCAAAAGAAGAAGGAATGACTTGAAGTCATCGTCTTGATTATGACAGAGATTGTATTTTGCCTATCAGCTCATTTATAACCTCCAAGAGAAATTTAAACTCTGTTCTATTAATCGCAAGTGGAGGAATGACCAGGATCGTGTTTCCTAGGCTTCTAAGAAACACACCTGATTTTAACGACTCTTGGAGGACAAACGAGCTAACTCTACGTTGATTCTTCAGAATTTCAATAGGCCGACCATTATATTTACCGTTACTGTGCACCAAATCTATTGCTCCAAGAAGACCTTTGGATCGTGCTTGTTTCGTTATGTAATACGAAGCTTGAATTTCTTTGAGCTTCTTCTGAAGGTATCTACCATTTGACCGAATTTTATCTATTAGGTCATATTTTTTGTACAGATCAATATTTGCCAAAGCTACTGAACATCCAAGAGTATGGCCTGTATAGGTATGACCATGGTATAGCTGTTTGTTTTCTGAGTAGCCTCCGAGGAATTTATTGAAAATTTCTTTTGTAGTAAGAGTCACAGCAAGCGGTGAGTAGCCTGCAGTCAGCGATTTACCGAAGCAAACTATGTCAGGAATGGCACCTTGAGCAAGATATTCTACCATGTTGCCCAGTCTACCAAAACCTGTCGCTATTTCATCAAGAATAAAAAGAACATCAAATTTCCTACATAGGTCTGCGACCTTCATTTGATATTCGTTTGGGTATATAGTAACACCACCAGCGATCTGCGCACCGCTTTCCATTACAAGTGCACAGCAATGACTGGCATGTTTCGATAACGTCTCCTCAACTTTGCCAATATAGTATTGCTCAACTGTACTACTATTATCACTATTGTTACTGCAACTCTTGCTATTGCATTCGTACTTGCTACGCAAACATATTGAGGGAGGCGGCTTTATTCTAATAGCAGGATTTATGATCGGTCGGTATGCACCAAAGTATTTTGAAACGTAGCCAATTGACATGGCACCAACTGTGTCTCCATGATATCCATTTTTCATCGAAATAAAACGAACCTTTTTGTAATTTCCCCTATTTCTCCAATATTGTACAGCCATTTTCATGGCTACTTCAATTGCTGTTGAGCCATTGTCGGAGTAAAATGCGTAACTCATTCCCTTGGCAATTTTCAGCAGCTTTTCAGCCAATTCTATAGATGGGCGACTACTCAAGCCAAAGAGAGTAGAATGCTGAAGGTCATGAAGCTGTTTGATCATAGCATTAATGATTTCACTCCTTCCATGTCCCCAAACATTGCACCACATGCTTGCAATCCCATCAAGATATCTCGTACCCCTCTCGTCTACTAGGTAAAAACCCTTCCCTCTTGTGATTACTTTCATGGCTTGCCTATTCCATTCGCTCATTTGGGTATAGGGATGCCATACTGGATAATGGTTCTTCTTCTTATTGGCGTCTTTATTTGTTTTTTTGGTGCAATTAAATTGATCCGATCGCATTAACTGAAAGCTTATACCTGTTTATTGCCTAATTAATTATTTTATGTATGTTAGGTCAAGTCCATTAATCATTGAGTGATGATTTAACCGGCCGAGAGTTTCTATACCTTATCCGAGACCCAAGCAGAACTTTTTTACTCTCGATCGCAATTATCATTTATAACAACTGCATAATAACAACTGCACAAGCATTTCACGTAATGAAAGGAATATTTCTAACGGGCACGGATACAGACATTGGCAAAACCACTATAGCTGTATCTTTGGCGTCATTGTTAAAAGGAAAGGGCCGTGATGTCGGCGTAATGAAGCCCTTTGCAGCTGGTGACAGAGTATACTCCTCAAAATATAAATCTAAAGACTCGGCACTCCTAGCAAGAGCAGCTAAAGTAAAAGATCCAGATGAAGAAATAAACCCATTTTTCTATTCTATCCCGACAGCACCGTTTACCGCCACAAAAATGCAATCAGAAAAAGAGCCAAGCATCGAAGATGCTATCAGGATATATCGAAAGCTAGCCGCCAAGCATGATTTCATGATAGTTGAAGGAATAGGTGGTATCATGGTTCCACTTACGAAGAAGCAGTATGTTGCACACTTGGCAAAATTATTAGACCTTCCAATCGTGATTGTTGCAGGCTGCAAGATAGGCACAATTAACCACACGCTGCTTACCGTAAAGGTATGCGATGACTTTGGACTAGATGTATTAGGGATTATCATTAATGGCGTTCCTGTAAAAGCATCGTTGTTAAAAAGCCAAACAATTGAGACAATTAGCGAGTTAAGCAAGGTGAGGATTTTATCTGTAATACCATTTGCGAAAAGGTGCACTATGAAGCACGTACGCAATAACCTAAAAATGGATCTGGATAGCAAAATTCTGACGCATTAACGAACATGGCAGAATTTCCGGGTGATACGCGAGTATCTTTATCGTAAACATAATTATCTTGTAGAATATAATATTTATATAAATAAGAAGAATCTGAAGCCTATGAAGGCTGTTATACTAGCAGGCGGTTTTGGAAAGAGGCTTAGGCCACTAACTGACGAGAGGCCTAAAACAATGATTGAGGTATTGAATGTTCCAATAATTGAGTGGCAAATTAAATGGTTCAAAAAACATCTTATTAAAGAGATAGTTATATGCGTAGGTTATCTCAAGGAACAGATAATAGACTACATTGGAAGTGGCACTAGATTTGGAGTAAGAGTCGGATATGCGGTAGAAGAAGAACCGCTTGGCACTGGGGGAGCCTTAAAGAATGCTGAGAGCCTTCTTGGTGGTGAAGGAGAAAAAGGATTTTTCATGATAAATGGCGATATCTTGACAGATCTAAACCCCGATAAACTAGTCTGCGAAAATTCTGCGACTCTTGCACTAGTTCCGTTGAGAAGTCCGTATGGAGTAGTGGATCTGGATCAGCACTCAAACGTTTTAGGGTTCGTCGAAAAACCCCAGATAAAAGATAGGTGGGTTAATGCAGGGATATATTATTTTACAAGAGAAGTGTTCAACTACCTGCCAGACAACGGAAACATAGAGGTCACAGCCTTGCCTTTGATGGCCAGTGAAAGAAGGTTGAAAGCCATAAAATATGAGAACTCGTTTTGGAGATCTATCGACTCTCAAAAGGATATCGAGGAGGCTGCAAAGGAAATAAAACAAACTGAAATGATCGAGCAATGAGGTTAGATAGAATAGCGTATAATCCAGGCAGCTTGCTTTCGGTGCAAGAAGTACTTTCTTTTGCAAAGCAAGCAGATAAAAACAAAAGGATCGACTCGTTATGGATACCAGAGTCTTGGGGCCGTGAAGTTTTTGCCTCTCTTGGTGCTATCTCACAGGTTACCCATAGCATAAAATTGGGAACCGCAATCGTCAATGTTTATTCTAGAACTCCTGCGACTATCGCAATGGCCGCAACCACCCTGGATATGCTATCTGGAAACAGGACAATAATAGGGCTTGGTGCAAGCACGCCTGCCATTGTGGAACAATTCCACGGAATAGGATTTGCAAAACCCGTTAGCAGGATGCGAGAATATATCGAATGCATTAGAGCTATGCTTAAGGGAGAGAAAGTAAGTTACAATGGTGAACACGTCAAAGTAAGGGACTTTAAGCTATTATACAAGCCTCAAAGAGACAAGATACCAATATTTGTTGCATGCGTAAATGCCGCTATGACGTCACTAGCCTCCGACTTGGCTGATGGAGTGCTGCTGTACCTTCGGCCAATAGAAGATTTAAAAAATACTGTTCGGCGCATAAAATCATGTGCCGGAGATAAGAATTTTGAGGTTGCATGCATTTTTATATGTGCTGTATCAAACAGGGAGCCAGAAAAAGCTCGTGCTAGAGCCGCAAAAACTCTTGCGTTTTATATATCCGTAGGAAAATATTATCGCGATTTTCTATCTGACAATGGTTTTCAAAAAGAGACTGAACAAATCGCTTCGGAATACTTGCAGAACGGTTTGGAAGCAGCATCCAGCGTAGTTTCAGAAAGGATGTTAGAGTTACTTACTATTTGCGGAACAGCAGATGAGTGTGCTAGGTCGTTAGATAAGTTCATGTCTACAGGCATAACCCTTCCAATCCTTCAAATTAATCCAGTTAGCGGTGCAGAAAGTTCAATTAGGGAAATGCTTACAACATTCTAAGTGCGAAACGTAGCAGTTTGTTCGTATGCCACTAGCAAATTCACCAAACGCTCAAACGACTCAATATTTGAGTTAGCGTGTCAACCATGCATACAAATTATAAGGGAATCGCAAATTTCAAAAACCGAAATAGATGCTGTATTATTTTCTAGCTGCTCAGCCGAGCAGTATGGGTCGAATATTATTTGCGAAATGCTTGGTCTTTGTCCGAGAATTTCTCACAGAATAGAGAGTCTGTGTAATTCAGGAATGAATTCTATTGTCTCGGCTTATGCATATATATCATCTGGTTTATGTGAGTCGGTATTGGTTGTTGGAGCAGAGAAAGCCAAAAGCCCTGGAGCCGTTCTAAGCTGGGACATATCCCGTGGATCATTTACATTTCCTGTGTTCTGGGCAGCTCTATTTGCAAAAGCCCATATGAGAAAATATGGAACCACGGAGGAACATATGGCCACTGTTTCCGTAAGAAACCGCGCGAACGCACAGCGGAATCCAAATGCTCTTTTTAACAGTATAGATGAAGTAATAACATTGAATGATGTTATGCAATCAAGAAGAATAGTAGATCCAATTAAGTTACTTGAGTGCGGTTATTCTTGTGAGGGTTCATCTGCCGTGTTGCTATTGTCAGAAACCAAAGCAAAGCAAGCTAAAATCGATAATCCTGTGTGGATAAAAGGGATAGGACAGCAAATCAGTGGAGCTAGCTTCAATCAGGCTTCATCTGATCTTACAACGATTAGCTCATCAAAGATAGCCGCGCGACAAGCTTACACAATGTCGGATACTACTCCTAGTCACATAGATATCGCAGAATTGCATGATGCTTTTACGATCCTTCAGATTATTGCAGTGGAAGATCTCGGTTTTGTACCTGAAGGTATTGGCGGTAAGTTCTTTGATAAGAATGACGCCGCAGTGGCACTCAATCCCAGAGGCGGAATTCTTGGCTGTGGGCATCCAATAGGTACCACAGGCGTGGCACAGCTTGCAGAAGTCGCTGCTCAGTTATCAGAAAAAGCAGGTCAAAGACAGGTGAAGGGATGTAAAACAGCTCTTGTCCACAACCTCGCAGCAGGAGGTACGTCTTCTACTGTTGTAATTCTCAGCAATTGACGTGACTTGGAAGAGTTTTTTGCATGTATACGGCGAGGAGATTTCAAGATTCCAATTTGCACATCATGTAACCAGAAAGCGTGGCCGCCGTCGCGATACTGCAAGTCATGTTTTTGTAAAACCGAACTTAAGAGTGTTATAAATGAGGGGACTGTTCTTGAATTTACTAAGTCATATATTGGAAATACCGAAGTTATCTTTGGAGCGGTAGAAATTTGCGGCATCAGACTTATGGGTCGTTTGACTCCAACTACCCCACAGTTTAGGAACGGGATGAAAGTCAGCATGATCGAGTGCGGAATCAACACTGAAGGTAGAGTTTATTATATCTTTGAATCGCATGTTCGATGACACACTTTGCTAACTAGTGAGGACGATACAAAAATTTTCGCTTGCTTTTATTGTTTAACAATCCGGTGTGACTTGATATATATATTGAGAAGTTATAGTCAAATGTGTACGAGTAGACATGAGTTATGATAGGTTCATCGATGACAGGATGTTAACGAGCAGAGATGCGCTTAATAGGATGCAAATAAAGATGAAGCTTGTTGACATAGATGAAAATGCTAGAGACTATTCCCAGAGGTTCGGTCAACGAGTCTTAGTCAAACGTATTTTGTTAACAATAAGGCATAACGAAACTGAGGAAATCGAGGAGATGGAATTAGATATTGACGAAATCGAAAAACGTATGAGAAAGGAACGGTTGTTCTCGTCCTCTAATAGGTGGGTATCTCCTTCTGAAATTAAGAACGGGTTCATAGTAGCAAATCGACACCTGGATCTTCTTGCCGATGCAATTGCACTCGATATTATAGTGGTTTAGTGTTGGCGGCTCCGTATGGTCTAACACAAAAAATATTTATCTATATATAGCGCCGCTGATCAGACTCGAACTGATGACCCACTGGTTAACAGCCAGTTGAGCTACAAAGCATATCACTAGTACGCTTTTGAACTTGCTCTACCATGCTGAGCTACAGCGGCGCAATATATAGAACAAAATCAAGCACAAATTAAATGTTTAGAATTCGCTTTTGTTCAATGCCTATTGTTGATCAGGTTAGGTCGCCAAATTTCAAACTACAAAAGTCAGCACAGTCTGGCAATAAATACCAGGCAATATCTGCTTTTTGCGATATATGAATAGCGTTCTTTATTTGCTCACAATAAGCACGTAATATTTTCTAAACTCGAATTTGGAAAGATAGTGCAGTATGCTAAGTATTTGACATCAGAGTTGTCTTAGCCCTTTATATAATGTTGCCTTTGAGACGCCTAAGGTCTTTGCAATTTTTGCTCGTGGCTCGTTCTGTGCAAGTAATCTTATTAAGTTATTTTTGTCAAAGTCCTTCCTTGGCCTACCTACGACTTTACCTACAGATTTGGCCCTAGAAATGCCATCTTTTGTTCTCTGTACAAGCATTTCTCTCTCCCTTTCTGCGACCCATGTAAGTATTCCAATCATTAACTTGCGTACACTTGGTTCTGTCATTTGCAAAAACGATTCTCTTGGAGAGCAAGATATTAACGGAGCGTACTCTTCTATTGCCTTGATTGCATCTAGCGTGTCCCAAAAAGTGCGGCCTACTCTTGAAAGTTCGTAAATTAGTACGGCGTCGATTGGCTCATTACTTATAATCTCTAACATTGCCTGAAATCCTTTCCTTTTTACAGCAGGTATTTTTCCGCTAATAGCGGAGTCTTCAAAATTATCTAATATTTGATAATCATGATCTC
>JBKPMB010000087.1:0-5639 GCA_046731995.1 Thermoproteota archaeon
TACGCCCTATGGACAAAAGGCTACGTACAATCCTGATTCTGATCAAAACGTTAGAGTAGTCGAAGAATACAAAAATGTTCGAGATTTAAAATGAAATAAGAAAGCTAATTCATAGTCTAATAGGTTTAAAATACAGAGAGAAGCCATAGATGTGAAACAAAGTTAAACTGAATTATGATAAGACAGGCTCAAAATTGTATCGTAAACCTTTGTAATGAAAACGCATCTTCACTCTAAAGAAGACAGATGTCGGATAAACAGCAGTTTTCCTAAGCACAATTAGGGGTGCTCAATTAATCAGGAAAGTTTTTTCGATTTATAACATATGTTTATATATGTAGATATATTGCTTCCTAGCATTTGTTGCAGGACAATCTGACCACACATAATGAATTCCTGTTAATCTTGCCAATAGAAGTTGGATATTATACTCTTTGTATTAATGGAATTTATATACAATAGATTAGACTTATTTAGGTTTTTTGACTACTAGGTAAATTGCTTTCAATGGTAAGTAATAATGCAATGTTTCCCGGTTTGATTTTTTATTGTCAATCGCTACCTCTTATTCCTGGAGTAAATTTGGCAGAGAGGCTGAATTTATAATTGCAATTTATCTCAAACTTAGAGGCTGGAATATACAACTTTCCAAAGGAAGTAGGGGGCCCGCAGATCTTATTGCTACACGAAATTCAACAGTCTGGCTAATCCAAGTAAAATCAAGCACTACATTACCAAAGTTAAAGGGTTACGAGGTAAAAAGACTTAAAGAAATGGCTAACATTTCTGGTGGTCTGGCGGTAATTGCCATTCTGAGACCAAGCTACGGCGAAAATCTAAATGAAAATTCTTTATCTATAAAAAAAAATGAAAGAATATGTGAAACTAACCTTGGAAGATATTCAATATTTTTTTATTCGCTTGATAGTTGGAAACCAATAACTCCTAGCCAATCTTAATCATTCTCAATGCCAAAGTCAGAATATATACTTTAAATTGGCAGTATAGAATACTAGTTAAATAAAATGAATAATACAGAATAGATTACATACTAACAATTACCAAGCTATGCTGCCATTAAGATCCATACAGTAAGGGTTTAATATACCCGACAATTGCAGTAATAGTAATCAGGAGCTAAAGATGTCTTCCGTTGAGGTCATTATTAACGCATTGGCTGAACTTGAAAAAGATATTGATAATCTCAATTTAAAAATTGAGGAAATGAAAAAGCGAATGATGATTTATTCCAATGAGCAAATTGAAAATTTGAAACAACAGACAATTTCTATTGCTAACGAAGAATCAAAAAAGATCGTAGATATTGCAAAGAAGGAGGCTGAAGACGAATCCGCTTTAATAGCCAAGGAGGCAGATAAGCGGCTCTCAGACATTAAAAAAAATATCGATTCTGCTCTTGACAGAGCAGTAGATAATATTGTCAACATGGTTTTGAAAGAAACAGGTTCTTCTTCTCAAGAACAAAGGAGTGATATTTCAAAAGCAGATGAAATAGTATCAAAGAAAGCAAGAAATAGTTCTCGAAAAGAAAGTCAAAAGAAAGACGAATCAAAGTAAAAAAGTTGGTCCACAATATTGATGGAAACTTGCGTTTATCCTATGGTTAACAGGGTATATTATAATCTGAGAAATCAAATCTATTTTTGATGAATATTGCAATATATATTGCGGCAGCTCAGTCAAATGCCTTATCCTCATCTTTTATATAAAATTGGGCTTAACTCTGAATCTTCACAGCTGCCATCCTCGTGATTATTGAACACTCTTGTTATTTATATTGTTGTAAAGATGTTCATCTATAGCCCGATTGGAAACGCATTAAACAGTCAATATACAAAGTGCAATAGTCCTATTTACTAGATAACATATTCAACTTCAAGGACTACAGAATACTATTTAGTGTCTATAAGTATATTATAACCTCTTTCAAAGGCTTTGTGTCTTTTTTCATATATTCCTTGTACCGCATTCATAAATTTTTTGTCTTGGGATAATATTCCTCTATAGGACAAGTATTCTTTGCTTCTCTCTGAGTCTGCCACTGATGCTCCTAAACTACCAACAAACTCGTACATTAGCTGTTCCATTTCTCTTTTAGCTTTATCAACAATGCCATCTGACTTCATCTCTTGATAAATCATTGGTCTGACAACTACAATGTCTGTACCCATCTGGTCTATCTCACATTCGAATTCATTTTAGTATTTCTTAATACTAACCAGTAGATAATATCTCTAAAAGATGATATTTTTAGATAGTTTGATTATAATGTAGATAAAGTGTTATCAAAAATTCTTGTTGGTGTTGACGGTTCACAACCAGCCAAAAAAGCTTTAGAATATGCATCAAATCTTGCAAGTAAATATGATTCTGAATTATATATATTGCATACAACTGAAGAATTCGGTGATCCTGTGCATGTGCAACTATTGGAGCAACATGCTAGTTACGTTAATGAAGTAAGGAGGCATAGTAAAATCCTGCTTAATGAATGTGAGTCCAGTGCGAAAGAATTAGGAGTTACAAAACTATATGCAATACAAGAAGAAGGTAATGCAGCAGAAAAGATTTTGGAGATAGCCAATAATAAAGGGATAGATACAATAGTTGTTGGAAGTAGGGGTTTAAGTATTGTCAAGGAATTTAGTTTAGGAAGTGTGTCGCGTAAAATAAGTCAGCGTGCTAAATGCACGGTAGTTATTGTTAGATAAAAATTACTGACATGCAAATAGAGTGATATATGCTTGCTTAATAATAATTCGCAATTGCCCAACGAAATGGCACAACAATAACTCATCTTCTTAGTTTTTCTAAGTTTAATCAAATCCAATCTATGATGTTAAACCTTGTTTCTTAGCTAAAAACATATCAGATATGTTGGCGAAATTCGTTCATATCATGACATAGTAAAGTTGCAATGGCTACCGATCTAGCAAAGAATACATTGTATAATCAGGCGATTTTTAATGCTTTATAACACGAGGACATCAGTATTTCTCTTTTCGTTCTTCCTAGTGACAACAACAACTTTCTCAGTGGTGTTATCCTTTAATATTTTAACTTCATGATATTGATAATGAAGTCTGCTCAAATCAAAAGGTATGGAGGCAGCGATGTAATAGAGATCAATCAAGCGACAGCTACACCAACTTTAGCCGTGGGAAACGTTCTAGTCGGAATAAAGGCAGCTGGCATAAACCCGATTGATTGGAAAATACGCGAAGGCTACATGCAACAAATGATACCACTTCAATTCCCATCAACGTTGGGAATGGATTTTTCAGGTGTTATCCGAGAAGTTGGAGAAGGAGTAATATCTTCAGATTTCAAGCAAGGTGATGAAGTATACGGGCAGGCAGGAGTAACCAATAGCGGTTCAGGAGCATTTGCAGAGTTAGCTTTGGCAAATGCTAAGCATATCGCATGCAAGCCCAAGCGTCTTAATCATTTAGAGGCGGCGGCTTTACCACTTGTAGGTGTCAGTGCTTGGCAGGCACTCGTTGAAAATATTGGATTATCAAAAGACCAAAAAATTTTAATTCATGGAGGCGCAGGAGGAATAGGATCTATAGCAATTCAACTTGCAAAGAAATTAGGCGCATACGTAGCGACCACAGGTAATACTGACGATAAACAGTTTATAGAAAAGTTGGGAGCAGATCAAGTAATAGACTACAAGACCCAGGCTTTTGAAGATTTAACACATAACTATGACGCAGCCTACGACACGGTAGGTGGCGAAACATATACAAAATCATTTAGGGTGTTAAAGAAAGGCGGCATAATTGTTTCGATGTTAGAGCAGCCAAATTCTGAACTTATGCATCAGTTTGGCGTGAAAGCAATTTTTCAATTCACACAAGTTAACAGGGAACGTCTGACTAAATTAGCAGAATTCATTGATCAACAAAATGATATAGATATACATATAGATAAGACATTCACGCTGGATGAAGCAAGAAATGCGCTTGACTATCAGAAAGATACACATCCAAGAGGCAAAATTGTATTGGCGATAGAAGATAGATAAAACACTATCAACATCAAATTTAAATGACATCAAACTTATCGCTCTTGTTTTAAGAAATTAGTAAATGCGAGCCTAAATTGTTATGAAACATGAAGTTAAAGCGAGCTCTTCTCAGCTGGTTGGGACGAATACCAAGATCCATAATTTCAGTTCTAATATTTACAATGAGGAAAGAAGATATATCAATCAAACCATAAATGCATATGGACTATAAAGGGACTGCTACCACTTATGGAGAAAAGAACGAAGAAAAACATCTAGAGCAACCCCGACCAGTAGACTGGCAAAATACAATAGGAAAGAGAATAATAAGCAAGGATGACCTGGATATGGGTAAAGTAATAGTGGATAATGATAGTGACTACAAGACTTCGTACTCGATTACTATTGAATATGGTGACCATCAAAGATTTAGAATTCCAAAAGAGGTCATATATAAAATAGACAAGGAGTCTATGTATACAACATTAACAGAAAATGAAATACTTGAAACTAGGAAAAATGATCCGTTTTGGACATCGATGGGATCCTATACAGGCCATGTCGGGCATGAAGAATAAGATTTCACAAGAAAAATTCAATGTCTAGATGAATAATATCTAGTCTAAGATCTGAATAATAATATAAGACAGAGATTTCAACTGTACATCGGTGTATGTGCATAAGTATATTGAGTTATATAATGTAAGAACACATCAGAACTTTGAAACAACTTTAAAGTGGGCCCAACGGGAATAGAATGAAAACTTTAATAACAATAGTCAGATATCTTGACTTCATAAAAGCCACTTTTAACATTAATATCGTTGCCAATCCCTCCGAGCCCGCGTCAATTTTATCCCTTTATTAGAGCCCAGACTCATAATATTGGTAGACTAGAAGATTTGGAAGCTAATACAAAATACCAACCACAAAAAAATACAGCAACAACATCAGTTATTATCGAAGCAATGGAGATGTAATTCCATCTATTCCTTATAGGTCTATTTGTAAAAAACCTGGTAGATGCTGGTACTATGGTGGGTCCACTATATGTAATAGTATTACAATCTTGATGATTTCCTATCCGATTCATTATTAATTAAATAATTAATACAAAATTTTTTATGCAATACGCTGTCTTAACAAAACCCTATTTTGAGTTCACCAAAAATTGCATGATAACAAGAGAAAACAGATGATAATAGATGAGTACGACTTGATAATAGGCGGTAGCAAAGAGACTACACATGGAAACCACCTAGTAACACGGTGTACGAGCTGGTAACAGGTTATTTTTGTTTTAAACGCGGCTTTTATAACTATGATAGATATATATAACAATAGAATTTGATTCAAACCTCGTATTAAGCAAGAAAGAAAGGGAAGAACGTGTTTTAGAACTACACTTCAATCAAAACAAGAACTATAGGCAAATAGCACAGGAGATGAAAATGTCTCTTCGTGATATAGGAGAGATTGTAAACAGAGCAAAGCAAGAAGAGCGACAGGAACACAAGTCATTATCTGTACAAGCTTATGAGCTATTTTCCAAAGTTAAGACACCATTGCAAGTATCTATTGACTTGAATATTGGACAGGCTCAGAC
>JBKPMB010000088.1:0-21579 GCA_046731995.1 Thermoproteota archaeon
TGCAGATTACCAAAAATTCATATTTCCAGGAATAATCAGCATGTCAGTGATATTTTCATCAGTATTCTTTGGCTCCTACATAATATGGGATAGGAAATTTGATTTTCTCAAGAGTGTAATGGTTGCCCCAGTTAATAGAAACACGATCTTTGTAGGCAAAACACTTGGTGGCATGACTACTTCGTTGGTGCAAGTGTCTGTACTCTTATTAGTGGGTCAGCCAATAGGAATCCAATTCCATCCTTTCTCTTTACCTGAAATAATTGTAATTGTTCTGCTTCTTTCATTTGCTCTTACGTCTCTTGGTCTTGCTATGGGCAGCTACATAGAGAGTTTGGAAGGATTCCAGCTTATAGTTAGCTTTGTCGTATTTCCACTTTTCTTCTTAAGCGGAGCACTTTTTCCTCTAGAGAATCTTCCTGGTTGGTTGAACTTTCTAACATCTGTCAACCCAGTGACCTATGCTGTTGATGCACTGAGGAATGCCATGATGCTATCGTCTAGATACACGTTTGCACTAGACGCTATGATTCTGTTTATAGCTACTATAGCATTAGGCCTGCTAGGAACATTCTCATTTAGAAAGATGAAGGCTGTTTGATACGTACTAATGAGAATCGAGTCCAAGTATGGAATAAAATACACACAGTACCGTTGCGGCTCCAATACATTGCATAGAATAAATAAACACTTAAAGCGTTATAGACTACAACCCTAACAACAATGGTTTATGACATTATTGAACCTTTCATACATAATTCATTTTTCGTAAAATATGGTCTTGTAGGGTTATTCTTAAATGGAATGCTTTCGTCAATAATCCCTATCCCTACAGAGTTAACAATATCGGTATTACTCTTAAGTGGTAAAGACAAGTTTACGGTATTTGTCACATTGGCTATCGGTTCGATAGTAGGTGGATTTATGGCTTATTACATTGGTTTTAGCGGGAATAAATTCGTAAAAATATTTTATAAAAAACCTCACAAAAAACATGAAGATAAAACTGGAGCCTTGTTGGAAAGATACGGTTGGCTAATCATATTTTTTTCTCCATGGATCCCGATAGTAGGAGATATCATACCAATGATTGCAGGAGCAAAAAGATATAATTTAAAAAATTTTACAATAGTCATGATATCAGGTAAAGTGTTTAAGGCTACTGCTATAGTATTCCTTAGCAGCTGGATTCTACCATTTATATTTCGATAGGCTATCGTCAGCAGACACTTGAGAATACCAAATCTCTTATCTGCCATTTCAAGCATGTTGAATTCAATAGCAAAAGAATTTCTTGTATTGTAATATTATGTTAGTTTCTTTATTGTTTATTATCTACCCTATAGTTAACACGTTAAATGTCTAGTAATAATTATAGCTCTATACATGTGTGATAATTAGAAATCCTCTTTAATGCGAAGTAGATTTCTTTGTTAAAGCTTGTCTGTAAATATCTCTCTTTCGAACGGTCAAATTTTAAACATAAAAATAAAAACAAGCACAAAGTCAAAAAGCGTACGACTTAAAGCAAATATCTACGGCATATGTGTTATTGCTCCAGTTAATTATGACTTTGAAAATATTACTGGATTCATACATAGCAGAAAGAAATGGATTTCCAAAGTTTATGATTACTATGCAAAGTTTGTTGACAAGTTTGGTCAAGAAAACAGTACCAATGAGAACTCGATCTGTTTTTTAGGATCTACCTATAAGCTACAAATAGTAAGGGACAAAATTTCATATAATATCCTTTCAGATGACCTCAAGCTTATAACATTTCACGTTAAAGATAGGCGGAAATACAAAGAGGATATAAGAGCATGGTATAAAAGCCAAACTTCTAAGATCATATTTGAACGCCTTCCCTTGATCAGTACAAGGCTAGATCTTGTATATAAGAGAGTCTTGATAAAGAGTCAGCAATCAAGATGGGCTAGTTGCTCTAAGAATAAGAACCTAAATTTCAATTCATTCTTGGCAGCTCTTCCTTCTGACGTAATAGATTATGTGATTATTCACGAGCTAATGCACTTAGTAGAGCTCAACCACTCTAAAAGATTCTGGGAATTGGTTAAGATGCAAGATCCGAATTACAAGTACCATAAGAAGGTATTGCAAAGATACGGTTGCCTAATAAATAACATATTATAACAATAAATCGAACAAATATTTTAGACTTCAAGGCGATGGTCGTCATAAGGAACTATAATTTGTTTCAATGTATTTAGCGATTAGATAAAGCTCGAAGCTCCCGTATGAGTATATCTATATCTTCCTCGTTATTATAAAAGTGAGGCGAAACTCTTATTCCTCCACCTCTGGCCGACACAAGTATTCTCTTTTCTTCCAACTTCCTGACGATTTCCAGTGCATCAGGCATCTTGAAAACAATTATCCCAGACCTTGATTTCTCTTCTTCTAGCGGGGAGATTACTTCTAGATCTAGCTCATGTAGTTTATCAACTAGATATGAAGTCAGGGTTAGAATTCGTCTTTCAATATTTGTTATTCCGATTTTGGACAGATATTCAATGGCCGTCTTTAGAGATAATATGTTAGAAAAGTGAGGCGAACCTAACTCAAACCTAGATGCAGTAGCAGACATATCTACCTTACTATTGTCATATACATCTCTTTGTTTCTGTCCTAATTGACTATAAAAAGGAGGATGAAACTCAGCGACATCTTCAAGATATTCCCTTTTGATAAAAATAGTACCCACGCCGAACGATGACAATATCCATTTATGGCCGTTTGAAGCCATAAAATCAACACCAAAGTCTTTAACGTCAAAGCGTACAGCGCCAAGAGATTGAGTTGGATTGACCACAAGATATAATCCATGCTTCCTAGTTAGTTCACTAAGATCAGCCAAATCCTGACGAAATCCAGTTGAATACTGCACATGACTTATTACCACAGACTTAGTCTTAGTGCTGATAGCATCAGAGATATCTTGCTTTAAGATTCTTCCATTTTTGGCCTTTACAAAGTGTAAATATGAACCTCTATTTAGCCACGGTAAAATAGAAGACGGGAACTCAAGCTCATTAGATATCACACTACCCTTGGGACTTAGCATGTGGGCTATTATGTTCATGCCTTCGCTTGTAGAATGTGTAAAGGCAACTTCGTATGAAGATGCATTAATAAATCTAGCATATGTATCTCTTGTTTGCTCCATTTTTTCAATCCAATTTGGCCATAGCGTACCAGCATGGTTTAGCATACCATCGTAAAACCTCAATGTTTCTTGAGCGACTGGGGTAGGTATGGGTGAAATCGCTGCATTCGCCAAATAAGTATAGCTTTTAGTCACAGGAAAGTCCTTCCTTATCTTTTCCCAATTTCTCATGTCTTCATTTTTCAGACGGTCTTATACATATAATAATCCATAGCAAAACAAGGTTTTGTAAACCTCAATACTACTACGAGTTGACGATTTTTTGTTGGTGCATTTGTCATATCATATAGCAAATATATATCTCAATTGATAATTTGCATGTAATATCCCCCTGGGCAGATAAGAAGAATATAGAAGCTGTAGATGGCAGCAGCGGTATAGCATAATTTTCGTCTCGACTAAATTACATCAGGTGAAAACATAACGTCAATATTAAACTAATCTGAAGTTTTAGACATATAGGAAATAACATGTGGTCAGAAATTTATCGTCCAGTAAAAGTACGAGACATGATAGGAAATGAGGACGAAAGACTGATGGTCATGAAATGGCTATCAGGATGGGTTGTTGGTAGTAAACCTTTACTCTTAATCGGTCCTCCTGGCGTTGGCAAAACAACGCTCGTTCATGCATTAGCAAGGCAGCTAGATTACGACTTGATTGAGATGAACGCGAGCGATACTAGGAATAGAGATCAGTTAGAACAATTAATTACTCCGATACTTGTGAACACAAGTATATTTGGGAAAAACATTTTACTGTTTCTTGATGAGGTTGACGGAATTTCCGGCAGAGAAGATACAGGTGGAATAGAATCTATTGTAAGAATGATGAAGCAGCCTACTATTCCAGTGATTATGGCGGCAAATAGTAGAGATGCAAAAATCAAAGAGCTGGCTAAAGTCTGCAAAACCATTGAATTTAATGCTGTCACTCCTAGGTTGCTTATGTTACTAATAGACCATGTTCTGAATCATCAAAAAAAGAAACTGAATCTAAGCGAAAAGACTTCCATTGTAGATAAAGCTCATGGAGATGTTCGTTTATTGTTAAACATTCTGCAGGCAAAAGTTTCTGGCTACGATGCGTCGGCCAATGCGAGTGCTGATATAGATATCGCAGAGGCAATAAATGGATTCTTTAGAGCTCAAAATGAGGATGCCGCTAGGTCGTTTCTGCTGAACGCCGATGCAAGTTATCAAGATCCAAGATTTGGTATGTCAGCTGAAGAAAGACGAAAGGATATGCTTGGTGCGCTATTTTCCAGTATAGTTTCATCACGAATTGATATCGTAACACTTGCCGATTTGCTAGAAGTTGTATCTAGAGCAGATCTCATAGTGGGTCGAATAGCAAGAAAAAGACAATGGAGCCTTCTAAGATACATCGACAATATAATAGCTAAAGACTTGTTTGAAAAGAGCCGCAGCAAATCAATAAGATATAATCAATATTCCATGAGATGGGACGTCATGGGTCCTATTTTCGCCCGAAGTCGGTCATTGAAACCTATACTGGAGGAAATGGCGCATGTGAGTCATAGTTCAATTAGCATGTTCAGTTGCTTATACTTGCCATATCTTCTTCAAATAATGATTAATGCAAAGATGGATCCAAATGAAATTGCGGAGGTATCAAACATGGATGAAAAATCAGGTCTGGCCTTAGCAAAGGAGATAGAAAGAATGAAAAAAAGATAAACAAACGTTGTATAAACGTATAATATGTCGCACACATGCACGGATTTAATGGCTTGACTAGCATTGTCATTATTGCTCTAACTTTTTATCCGTAATTCATATTGCATGGCTCAGACGATACGTATTATAATTTACATACAGAAATGCCAACAGTTTTATCATCAGTTAGAGATTGATGAAGTGTATCCTGTTTCCTGTTCAGTTAATTTTTCAAACTATTTCTTTCTTCTCTGGATATTTTGCTTAAAGTTGATGTAGGTGGTCATATCAAAGTCAGAGCCCAAATCTGTTTCGGTGGCATATAGAGCTGATTAGCCTAACACATAACAATAAGAGAACAAGGGAGTCAGTAATTGCAGCAGTAGCAGGTTATGTGTACGCACATCAGTAAATGTAGGTATAATAATACCAGCCGTAGACAGTGTAGTATGAACTACACAAGATTGACTTTTGCAATATCCTCGGCTATAGCTGGTATACTAGTCTTCGCTATATGGATTAATGGTATGGAAGTCTATGCACAACAGTCCTATCCACCATCGCCATCTACAGCGCCACCATTACAAACACGATTGTCGGACTTGTCAAAACAGAGTAATAGTACCGGAAGTGGTAGTAACGTAACAGCGCCCATAGTACTCCGACCACTCGCCGGCGGAATCTGTCCGCAGGGATATCATTTGGTTTCCGGGTCTGTTTGTATCAAAGATATAACGCCATCACCAACAAAAACAACACCAAAAGCATCGATACCAACACAGGCAACACAAACAACCAATAGTACTAAATCGTTTTCTATTCCATCGCCTTCTTCTGGTCAACCGAATGATTCTAATGCTACTAATAATCAAGAGAACTTTAACACTAAGATACTAAAATCCTTTAATAATGATTTTAAATGATAAAAAATAGAATATGTAAAACATTGAAATAAGAACTGGTGTATATCCAGGAACTGTTTGCCAGCAACCAAAGGCGATTTTAGTTTGCGCCTTTTGAAGCCATTTCTAAGTTTACCTCTTGAATTGAGATGCTGTATACATACAAAAAAGATTTCTCGTTGCGGAACCTTCGTGAGCTATTGCTTTTTTGTACCTCTTGACCCATTGGATTTGCCGGATCTCCGGATTTGACCCAGACAAGAACGGATTCAAGGTTGTGGTTTGTAGAAGAAACATTTGTTATAATTACTAAATCTAATATTCACAAAACATTAATAGCATCATCCATTTACACAGAGCTTAATGATTACGGGTGGGGAGCACAATCTTAATTGACTCATCGTTATTCTAAATCAGCTATAAGAAGAAACAAGATAGTTTTTGTATTTCTTGTGACGACACTGTTAACGTCATTATCAGCATTTGTTTTTCTTATAGATAATAACCTGAATTTAGCATTTGCATCAAAAAAGGATGAAGGTAGTAGTAGCAGTGGTAGTAGCGATAAAGGTGGAGGTAGCGACAACAGCAATGGTGCCGGTAGTACAGATATTACTTCTACACCGCCAACGAAAGAGACCATAGCCCCACCAACAGAACCAACTACATCTACGCCGCCTACATCTACGGAACAGACATGTCCTGACGGTTTGACACCAGATGCGAAGGGTCTTTGTCCTGTGCTACCTGACAATGGTGGACAAGCAACACCTGATGACAGTACCACAGGTAGCAGCAGATCTCCAGCTACAATACCTAAGAACAATACGCCTCCCGCCCCACTTACGACACCCGATACCAGTAGCAGTACAGGTAGCACCACACCTCCATCACCTAACCAAGACACATCTAACACTAGTTCGAGTACAAGCAGTAGCAGCAGTGCCGCTGATACCAAACCTAGTAATACAAATACGGCTCAAACAGGTGTATCCCAGTCAGCAGCAATTGCCGCTACAAATCAAATCATCAATAGTCCTGGAAGCACAATAGTAAATCAACAATCAATAAAACAATCAGTCAAAATTAACAATGAGATAAATAATATAATTAGAAAGAATGTAATCTCATCTCCATCATCATCTACTACTACATCGACAACAATAGCACAAGAAAAACCAATATCAAATTTGATTACAGTAAAGCTTGCGACAACAAGCGCTATGTCAAGAAATGCTTATCTCCCTATTGGAGATGTTGCACCATATCATTTGATCGGAGGGCATATTATAGCTAACTTGCCAAGTAACCATCTTTATATTGTAGTAGCTCAGCTTGCAAGCAGCAATGGTGCCATTCAACATGCTGTGGTTCTAGATATGATTAGATCACAAATTTCAAATATATATGAAACAGATCTTGGGTCACAGATTAGTGGTACAAATCCAATCACAGGAAAACAAGATGTAGTATCTGATATCACAAATTTGTTCTTATGGAATAATGGTAATCAACAAGTAACATTTGTCGATGCAAATGCAGTAACAATGAATCTAATATACATCTAATAATGATAGCATGCCGATCATCATGGATATGAGTTGACCCCTATGTCCTCCTTTCTTAGGGAAGCTAGCAAAAACAAAGTCGCCAGTAGTAAAATCTAAAAATTGATAGAAGCCATGTCAAATATCAGCACTTTGAATATGATTTCTAGAAGTCGCCATAAATAGAATTTCGTGTTCAATGCGTATAGAACAGACTAACTGTTATACATCGTTTTTCTCCCCTTTACTACAAGAGAATGCCATCGCCATTGGATAAAAAATCTTTAGATATTCTTCCAATAGGAGGCGAAGATGAGAACAGCTATGATGCTAATGATAGTAATATTCCAACTATTATAATATATCAACAGTATACAGAAAACAAAAGAATAGTATACGCCAAGGACAAAAAAATGGGTCGTATATTAGAGTCAGGAACTGATGCCGCAGAAGTCATACAGAGAACCTTAGATACTATGCCTCCAGCAGCAGGAGGAGTCTTGTCAATAAGTGACGGGCGTTATTTGGTAGAGTCTAACAACATCACTATACCTAACATCAACAACCTTACTATACAAGGCAATTCTCCAAGTACCATTTTTGATGCAAGAAATATTAACGCTCCAAACCTACGTGATCCCAGGTATGTTGGAATTTTTTCGCGCAGCACAGAGGATCACAGGCGGAGCCAATCATTAGATAATGTAAACAACATTATAATTAGGAACATGAGCTTCATTGGTAACCAGACTGGTGCTGGATATTTGACAGATCACTTGAGCATTGATGGCCTTCGAATAAATAATGTCAACAATTTGCTCGTTGAAAATATCCTGACCAACTCGGTAGGGTTATCAATAGAATGTCGCAATATAAATAGAGGCCTGATTAGGAATTGTTATTCATTCAATGACGCCGCTGGCCCTACTCTATCAAACAATAGCAAAAACATTGTTATCGAGAACTGTTATACATTTGGATCCTATGATGACTCCTTTGCATGTCTTGGCAATAAACCAACTACAAGCGCCATTATTTATAAAAATTGTATGGCAGACAAAGGACTCAAAGCTTCCCCTTCAGTAACCGCCTCGTGCTTTAAGCTGGATTCAGGCGGTGCAAATACAGGGATTTCTGGCGTCATGTACATAAATTGTAAAGCATTTAATGCAAAACCTGGTCGTGCTGATATTCAGGGAGGTTTTATAAATGGTGACCCGATGGTTAACAACGTCAAGTACATTAGTTGTAGCGCCTTTAATTGCCATGTCGGCATCAAGGTTGCAGGCACAAATATGAAGATAATCAGCAGTTTATTCCAAAATTGCCTCTTGCAAAATTGTGATGTGGGATTGGTTACAGAGGTGAGATCTCCGGGCGGTCAGTTTCAGGATATATCGTTCATTGGAAACAAACAAGATACAGCCTTTTACACATCTCCTACAACATTTACAAAAAGAAAGTGATTATACAAAAAGAGGAGCTTGCTATAATGGCATAAATAGCACTTTTTAAGATATTTTTGAATCTAGTTGTAATTAAAATTACATACAATACGCCGATAGTTTTTATCATCAGTTGGAGAAGTCCTACAAGGAGCATTGATGTTTGGTAAAAATCAGGTAATACTTAACCTTTCACATGTTTTGGGACTTAATTCTAGTCGGCAATCAATTATAGCCTCTGCTTCATTCGTCATGGTATCATTATTTTACGCATATAGTATAGGGTCGTACCTAAAGCTAACTATTTATCCTTTCGAGAATCGAATAATTTATTATGAATTCTTCAACTCTTTTATTTTCAGTCAATCTATCGATCATTTAATAATTATTTGTGTGTCAGCAGCATGGCTCACGTTTTCAGTAGAGAGAAGGTTAAGATTCCTTGCACTATTAATTTATTGTACAGGACTGGCACTCTTAACAATAGCAATAGGCAATTATCTGGTCATTAATATTGCAGCAATCTTATCGATGCCTTTTATAATATCGCTTCTGATATTCAATAGATTTATAGATCAAAAAGGACCCAAAATTCTAAATAAAAATGCAAATTCACTGGTATTAAATTACTTTGCAATAGCAGGAACAGTCATAGGAATTATTGGATTTTTCATTTCCTTTGTGCCACTGTTCCCTGTTCCTCATTATTTGTTGGCTGCTAAAAACTATGAGTACGATTTGTATCTGATCTTGTCTAGCTTTTCAGCGAGCTTGCTACTTTTGTTGCTAAGCTGTGTTCCTGTGAAGATATTCATACTGGAATTCAGGGTCGCAATACTACGTACCATACATATTAACAATAGCCTTCCAGTTGTAAAGAATTATGATAAATACAATAGCGATTCAATTAAATTAAAATATAAATTCATTTACATTTTGCTTTTTATGCTCTTATCAACGATTATAGGATTGATCCCTCATCAGCCTCAAATTAATTTCGATAATCAGCAAATAGGTGTAGACAGCGACTATTATGTGAAATGGATAAATGCATTGGTTCATGCGGCTGATTACCGAGATTTTATTCATCAAGCATTTATGGTGCAGAGTTTTGGAGATAAACCACTCACACTTACATTTTTGTTTACAATTGCCAAAACTCTACACACTGCCGACTTTTATTTCATTGTTGAACATGTACCTCTCATACTTGGTCCTATGCTCGTTTTAGCAGTATTTTTTTTAACACGCGAGCTGACATTAAATGATAAGCAAGCATTATTGGCTTCTTTTTTAACCTCGGTATCGTTTCAAGTTATAATCGGAATTTATGCAGGCTTTTATGCAAATTGGCTTGCATTAATAATCGGATATTTATCATTTGGGTTTCTTGTTAGATCCTTAAGGAATTCAAATGACAAGCTAAGCGCAGGTATGTTTTTAGTACTCCTAATAGCTTGTCTGTTCGCTCACGTCCATACATGGAGTGTGATGGTAGTGGTTATGAGTATATTTATGATAATCACGATGAAGTTAAAACATTATTGTAAAAAAAGAATAGTGTTACTGTTTATCCTTCTATCTTCTTCCGTTATGTTAGATATTGTAAAGACGACTGTAATTGGTTCGACAACGGGCATCGAGAAAGATTTAGAATTCGCTAAAGCAACCGGGGCTGGCATAGAACAGTTTGCTATCAGATGGAGTAATCTGATTCGTTCAGTATATTCTTTTTTAGGTGGCCAATTTAGCAATTTTATAATTTATTCTCTAGGCGTGTACTGGCTTCTCCAGTCAAAACCCCGTGATATTTCAAGTATATTCATCATGATTTTTTTGACAATTGGACTTCTTGCATTTCTTATTGGCGATTACCGAGTACAGGCTAGGATATTTTATGATATTCCTTTCCAGATACCTGCAGCCATTGCTTTGTCATCATTATGGAGCTCGCTGAGGGGTAGTTTAATTTCTATTCCCATTTGTATATGGCTTTTAGGTTTGACAGTTAGAACTGTTTCCAACTTCCCCGTATTTCATACTCCATAGTTTTCCTATCAAAGGTCTCCTAGATCGGGAAGCTTGAAATCGATCAAGCCATAAGACTTAACCATACTTTTTGGTTTGAGCGAAATTAAGCTATAGTTATAATGAGTTGCTTAACTATTCTTGTTGTAAAATTTATGTATGTACGTCAAGAAGCTAGTTCAGATCTCCGGTATCCTCGCATGAATATGGCAAGTATGAGAAGTAACACTTTCTTGTAAATCGTAAACTAAATATCCATATTTATGAAAAAGATTCAGCACATCATCTTTTGATATGCCATATTCTATTAATATAGATGGGTGAATCTCACATATGATATTTTTTACGAGATGGGTTTGCAAAGAATTACCTAGTCCTTTTAGAGCAAAGTACTCATATCCCTCGATATCCATAATCAAGATATTTATTTCTGCGATCTTCAGATTTGAGATAATATTATCAAGAGTTTCTATCTTGATACTTTTGTCTGATTGGTCCCAGCTCACTTCACAGACTTTATGCATAGAAGATCCAGGTCCTTCTATAACACGGGCATGGGATGATTTATCGCCTGCGGCAACATTTATCACTGTTATGTTTGAAAAGCCATTAAGTTCCAGATTCCGTCTGATTCGCTGACAATTCATTGAGTGTGCTTCTATGGCTATGACATGTTTTGCCTTTTTCCCCCCTAGAAGTACATAATATCCTATCCATGCGCCGACATCGAACACGATATCACCCTCTTTCACAATGGCTAAGAAGGTTTGGGTAATCTTAGGTTCATACGCGCCAAAAGGTATTGCCCTTTCTGCAGGCTTAGAGAGGTCAATTTCGATTAAGATCTTATCATATATTTTATACGATTTCAGTGTTTCATTTTTCGTAAAATGATCATAAAAAGGAAAAACAATCTTAGCAAATCTTGAATAATAAAGTTTTTCTAAAAGCCAGCCAGGGATAAGGTGCAAAATTTTCATGACACTTCTATCTAAATAATTTTTAATTGAGTATAAAAGTCTGTCAGTTATAACACATACATCACTATCTAAATGACAACCAAATAAACTTTAAACTCCAAAACATATTAACCTCTGATCTTTAGTATTCTTCGAATATCAAGAATCTATATGAATTCACAAGGGGATATAAGATAACGCTAACACAATTAAGTAAAAGTCTTATTTCGATCATAAATCAGACTATAGTGTTTTGCTTCATTGCAAACTGTTCCCTTATAAATGACTAAGAACTGCAAAAGTATTTCAGGATAATCTTGGAGTTCACTTCTACCGTTTAATAAAAGCTGGCAATATACAATTAGTTTCGATCTTTAGAATCGGTTTGAGTTGTGAAGCGAAGGATTTATTTATTGATCGCATCAATTTGGTTTTGTTTTAATGTTTGGTTCTCTTATACAGACGCTATCAGCACTATCCATGATTGTACTTGTAATCTTATTCCCTATTCAATCTAGCTATCATCATTTTGCACATGCTGTGGAAGCGTTTAGATTATTTAGCAATGTACCGACGATTAATGATCCAACTCTTAAAATAGATATTATTTTCAAAGGACTTAACTTTCCTACAAGTATGACATTTGTCGGTTTAAACGACATTTTAGTTCTAGAAAAAAATGACGGAACAGTACAAAGGATAGTAAACGGCAACGTTGCGTCTGAACCTCTGATCAATGTTGCGGTGGCTAACAAAGGCGAAAGAGGAATGCTAGGAATTGCCACTGCCAATAATTCCACTAGACACACACAATATGTTTTCTTGTATTACACGCAATCTGGAGGAGGAATAGATGGAGATGATGCTACTGCCGGGGTACAGCCATCCGGAAATCGTCTTTACAGATATGAATTGATAAATAATAAGCTATTGAATCCGAAATTGCTTTTGAGTCTTCCTGTATCGCCTAAGACACCAAATCATAACGGCGGGAAGATGATCATTGAGCCAGATCAAAACATCTACCTTGTAGTAGGTGATGCAGATAAATATTACAACCAATATTTTGATCATCTGCCTCTGGCTACTGAAGCCCAGAACATACATAATAAAAGCCCAGATGGCCCAGGAGGAATACTTGAGTTAAGCCAAGATGGCAAACCGGTACGGAACAGTATTTTCAATAATAACAAGTATCCCCTGAACTTGTACTATGCATATGGGATTCGAAACAGCTTTGGGTTGGCCCTTGATCCCATAACAAGGATGCTATGGGATACAGAGAATGGCCCAGATTATGGCGACGAAATAAACCTAGTACAGCGTGGATTCAATAGCGGATGGGGCAAGGTGCAGGGTATCTGGTACAATAATGGTAGTCGTCAAGGTCCCCCTATAGAGAACTTACCAGATCTTTATAACATATTGGTTAATCTTGAAGGAAAAGGAAAATACAGGACACCTGAATTCATTTGGAACGAGACAGTTGCTCCAACCGGACTTACGTTTCTAAACTCGAGTAAATTAGGAAAACAATATCAAAACGACATGTTTGTGGGGGATTTCAAAAATGGCAATCTTTATCATTTTAAACTCAACAGTGCGAGGACGGGATTGAGTTTGCACGGCGTACTTGAAGACGGGCTCGCCTCTAGTCCTAGAGAGCTTCAAGATCAGGTACTTGGAAAAGGGTTTGGTGCAATTACAGATGTCAAGGCGGCACCTGATGGTAACCTTTACATTGTTTCAAACCAAGCAGGAACCGGAACCATATACAGAATATCTCATAAATAAATCAATTCAATATTTGAAATATAGTAATAATCATTTGAGATATTTATAATCGTGTATAATTCAACAAGTCGATATAATAATCCTGCATCAGTATTAATTGAGGAAAGTTGTTTATGAGGACGCAATTGGCTTGGCGTTTTCTAGATAGTATTTAAGAATATAGCACTAATAAAATTAAGTGTTGGTCCGTTTAAATAGTCTTGTTAGACCATGTCCTATGCCTTCTTTATGTGTGTATAACAATATGTAAATGGAAGAAACACAAACGACTAAGATATACAACGATAAACCGATATCATGATATTTTTGCGGTTGAAAATACAATCTTACGCTGAAATGCCCTGTCTTATTCAGATACCACCCATTAGCAAAGCCACCTGCATTAAAATGGTATTTGTCAGGCAAATGTTCCTTCCCATTGATGAAAGCTTTCCAACCGTCATCATATGATTCAGCAAATATTAGATAAAATGGTTTAAGACTATCCTGTACATTCACAACGTATTCTGTAGACGAAATCTTTTGATAGTGGACAGGTTGTCCTTGCATTAGCAGTGAAAATGGATTCGTAGAATAAATAGAAGTAGCTGCATAATTATTGTTATACTTTAGAGGTTCTCGAAGGGGTGCAGCAATTATAGATAAAGAAGTAGAACCTCCCGGTACCCTAAATATAGAGTAATACGGATTTTCCATCACTCGAACGAACTGTTTACTATTTAAATTTTCCTCGATCTGTTTTGACTGATTATTTAAGGCAATTATGTTCCCAGATATAGTATCAACATCACAAGCCTGCCTTTTTACTACTATGTATTTTATTCCGAGTTTTTTTATGTAATTTGCATAATTGTTGTCGGAGAGGATGGCATTATCAGACAGACTTGATATAAAATTGCTTTGTTTTTGAAAATTTACCTGGTATACAGTGGAAACAGTGCGTATGCCCGAGAATCTAAGAATGTCATTTCCCCAATAACTACCGTTACCGTCACACCATAAGATGCTGGCGAGTGGGTAAACCAAGACTCGGGATTTTCCTGTAACAATTTCATTGTCTTGTTTTAGATATTCTATTACTGGCGAGTATTTATATGGCATATCTGTAAACGCAGATATTGTATGTAAGTTGCCTTGTGGTTTGCCAACATTAGTAGGTACAAAATTTCCAGTGATGAACGGCCATATCCAATATATCATAATAAGAAGCACAATTGCTGCAGGAACTATTTTTAAACATTTATGTGCAATGAAAACTTTTAATTTGAACAGTTCCTGTGTGGAATAACAAAATAGAATAATCAAGACTAATGTAAATTCTGTTTCGAGTTTATGATATGGGTCTCGGAACGCAAGTAGCAATGCTGGAGAATTTTGTAATAACAGGTATCCTGTTTCTCTTAATAATACAAGCGTTAAAATAACTAAGATCACTATGAATGGATACATATTTTTTGCAACTCCATCCTTCAAAAAGATTATTTTTAATGCGAGGCTAACAACTATTATGGATGCTACTGCTATTCCAACAGCAGACGATATGTTAGGTAGATAAATATGTTCATAATCAAACCAATTTAATTTTTCATATAGAGGGGGAAGCGACGTCAAAGAGAAGAGCGAGGATATATTTACGTCTCTTGTATTAGTAAGATATATAGTCTCTGCTGTTCGAAGATGTGTATCCCGTGTAGCTGATAGCTCGCGTGGTTGAGATTCAAAGGTACTCATGAAATAAGCTGAGAGTGGTAAGATAAGCACACTAACTACGAGCAGGTTCTTTAAAACTGCTTTTTTAAAGGATATTTTGCTTGAAAAACGTGCAACTATGCTATAAGATACACTCAGGAGCAGAGTAACGAACGCAAAAGATGCATAATAAGCTAAATTTGCAAAGCCGGGTACACTCAAGAATTCCGTAAACAGCAAAACTACGGTATACCGTCTTGAATTTTCACCATTAATTATCTTTATAACACTCAGAAATATCAGAGGGAGCATAGCGTATAAAATTATGTTAGCATTCAAGATTCTCCATATGTAAAAAATAGAAAGTGGATTAGCAAGATACAATATTGCAGCTATTATTGAAAAATTTTTGTCGATACCTAGATACTGAGCAAAAATATAGGAACCAAATAGAGTCACATTACAAATGATAAATAAAAAAATGAACTGTGTTGTGACTAGATTATTTGTTAAGATGTATATAGGAGATAAAGTAAGATACCACAATGACAGAAAGGTCCCAGAAGGATCGAAATATCCGAAATTGGCTATATCTCTCCATATCGACCCGAACTTGCTGACCAGTGACAACGTGTCAACTGGATATGGTGAATCATGAAAAATAATGGGCCTAAAGCCTCCAGCGTAATACTGTACGTACAAGCTGACAAACGAAATAAAAACGAATAAAAAGTAATGGCTATGTCTTCTCATTTTAGACAACATCTATACACACGTACAAATGGAAGGGTTTCGTTACTATCTTTTAAATCAATGGTCAATAGCTGATTGTTATAATATCATCTTATAACGCTTATATATTTGGACCATAGGCTGTAACAATATTTTTATTTTTCAATCGCCTTCCCAAACAGAGACGATTGCTTCAATGCATTGAATCTAGAAGTACTTCTTTCCCTGTTCTTATGACGTAATCTTTTCCGTAAAGCGTCAGAAGTTAATAGCAGCTCTAATGCACAAACAACATTTTCTACGTTTGGTGAAACGATCAAATTGTTTTCGCCGACGATTTCAGGTATAGTCCCTATATTTGTTGAAACTATAGGCAAGCCTGACGCCATAGCTTCAACCAAGGTAAATCCAAACTGTTCTTGCCAAGTTAGGACTAGGCCAGCTCTTTTTCTCTGTATACTTGGAGAACAAAAGATACTGCATTCCGAATATATAGACGCCAATTTCAAACGAGATACATATCCATTGTATTCTATTTTGGAACCAGAATTTTTTAGTTTACTAATTTTAGATTCTAAGGTACCTTTGCCCGCAATTATTAATTTAACATCAGATCGCAAAGCAGAGAGTTTCTCAAATGCTTTGAGGAGTATAGTTACTCCTTTGTTTGGCTCGAGATTTCCTACGAACAATATTTTATCAGAGCTATCAGCTGATTCTCTAAATTTGTCAACAAAAATGCCTGGGTAGATGGTCTGTATCCTATCCTTTTGAATATTCAGTGAATCCATAGATAGCTTAGACGTATCAGAAACTGTAATGAATTTGGTTGCTCTAGATTTAACAAATTTGGTATATCTAGAGAATGGAGGAACCACGTAAAATATGGATCTTTTTATATTTTCCCAAACTATAACGATATGCTTGAGTGAGAATCTCTGCGACAGGCGTGAAGCCTGATCACTAAGGGATGAGAATATTTCAACGCTAATGATTGCATTGATATTTTTATCGTGTATGATTTTTGTGAGTTGCATCTCATCGTAGGTTACAAGGACCGCTGTACTTCCTGATTTCAACAATTTGCTAATCATTTTAGTTTGTTTAGAAACAAAAAAGTATTTGAAATTAAATTCTTTGAATTCATCAAATGAATCTGAGTATTTGACAAAGGTCTCGTTATCTGTTACTATTATAACATCATCTGCCAAATTACAGAAGTAACACAATTCATAAGGTCTCCTGGATGGCGGCATTAAAAACAATATAGCCAATGCATTAACTAGAATCCGGTATCAAGATTATTATATAATTCTACCATTCAAATATTTCTGTAACACTAGTATAATATTCAAGTAAATCGCTCTATCATCATTTCGCTAAAATATGTTTGCCTTTTCTTTTGATATAACTTCCGGCTAGAAATCGGCCTTTAGTCATATCAAGTCCAGCAATAGCCTTCCCAATAATCTGTGGATTGTTGAATATTGTGTCCATATAGACCTTGCTTAATATGAGCGGATGCATCACCAAGTTCTTGAGGATTCTTTTGTATACATAGGTCATCGTAACACTTTTGAAGACGAAGCCATGATTTAGCAGTAGCTCGTCGACTTTTTGTCTAGTACCATGGAACTCTAACGATATAACATCAGCCTCCTTGAATGTGTTAAGGCTTGTGTATATCACATCCACCTCTGCCCCTTCTATGTCCATTTTTATAAAGTCTATCTTCTTATCAATTCCTGCCTCGTCAAGGATAGTTTCCAATGTACTTATTTTACCTCTAGATTGCTTATCAAATGGAGCTATGATTTCCTTTTCTTGGCCCTCTTCTTTCCCTACACCAATGTTCAGAGGAATAACATTTTGACAGTTGTTTCTCTGAATATTATACTTTAATAATTCATAGTTATCGGCATCAGGTTCTAAGGCAATTACCATCCCATTCGGTCCGACTTTCTTTGAAGCAATAATACAAAAGTCTCCTGTAGAAGCTCCCAAATCTATGACAATGTCTTTTTTCTTTATGAGATAGCTGCGATAAACATCTAGGACAAAAACTTCTTTTAGAAATTGAAAATAAGTTCTCGGATAAATCACATTGTATTTTTCATATTTGAAATTTAGTAACTCCATGACTTTACACCAAACCAGCATGATATAATGCTTAAAGAATTATAGCCAACGACTGTCTTTTGGACTTTGGCTGTCTTTGTTTACGTCGTCTAGAAGAACAAGAAGAATCTCTGATGTTTGGAGAAAACATGGCGTGATACTACAAAAGGTTCACCTTCAACTAAATAATTTTGATTATGCATGCGTTGATGAATACCATGACGTAGATATCGAGATGTTTGATAAACACATAATTCAAACCATACATCTCATGTAGATTATACCTTTAGCAAATCGCTGAATATTTAACCGAGTCGTTCTCAACAGCATGTTATATTGTTCGTAACTCAGCTAATTTTTTTTCATTCTTGGAGAAATTTATAAGGTGACCTCTTAACAACTGAATGCCCAATGCTGGATCGACACCTTTAGGGCATACCTGACTACAAGACCCGGCAAAGTGGCATCTCCAAATTCCATGTTTATTATCGATGTTATTCATCCTTTCTTTAGCACCGTTATCTCGTGTATCTGCATAGTATCTGTACGCTTGTGATAGCGCCTGCGGGCCTGGAAATTTGGTATCTGTAGCCACGGTGGGACAAGCAGAGTAACATAATCCACATCGTATGCAATAAGAAAATTGTAAATACTTCTCAACATCTTCTGGAGTTTGCATGAACTCAGATAACAAGTCCTTTTGTACTTCTTGATTAGGGGCAGTCCTAATGTCAGACTTATCATTGTAAATATACGGGCTCATCTCCTTATGATGGCTAAAGAACTGTGAGAAATCTGTTACAAGATCTCGTATATGTGGAAAGTTTGACAGTGGTTCGCATGTGATGGTCTCTCCTTCCAATTCTGAAATATTTGTATAACATGCTAGTCGCGGAATTCCGTTAATCTTCATTCCACATGAGCCACATGATGCCATTCTACATGAATATCTTATTCCAATACTACTATCTAGATAGCTCTTTGCGTAAATGAGAGCATCCAAAACTGTCGTCCAACGCTTCAATGGTATCTCAAAGGAATCAAAAGTATGGGGCTCACCGTCTTTACCAGCATTAGCTCTGAACACCTTAAGCAAGATCGTTTCGCGCATGTGCCTGTTCTTATCAGGATTGTGATGATCCTGTGCACTGTCACTTGAAGTATCTCTGCGCCCCAATAGCTTGATTTTTTCAATTAGTTTATTCATAAATCATCTCGGCCTTACTATTTATGTTTGGTAAAAAAACGATCACCATTGGACAATATCACATCCCATGGTCCTAAAATACTTATGGGCAGTATATCCCATTTATTACCATTGCTGCTATAGTCTATCCAGATATATAATTCATGTCTATGTAAATTACCAACCATGGAAATTATCGTGTTTTCAGATTCAAAAATGATCACAATGAACCATCAATTCATAACACAATTTCGTGAAATTGTCATAGTGATTAATATTATGAGTACTCTATTGATTTTTTTTGATTTCTTTGAGAAATAGGTCCCTATTTTTGCGAATAAGCGGAATTATCTTTTTAGTCATAAGTTGATGGAAATTATCTGTTCCTATATCAAATGTTAACAATATTACATATACTAGACGATTCTTCGCATCAGTAATAGGAATATTTGCTCTGATCAACTTCTCATAAACTGAACATGTATAATCGATCTTTCCCAAGGTATATCTCCAGCGGAGGCGTGTGTATTGACGTGTAGCTGCTGTAATTGCATATTGTTCGGTTTCTTTATAATTGAGTAAGGGCTTGAGAGCTTCGCGCTCTGAGATGGATAGCAGAGAACCTGTGTGATCAGCTATTCCAATGAATCTAATTGAAGAGTCGAGCTTAAGGAGTTGGTCACAAAATTCTCCGAATAGTTGTTGTTTCATGCAGATTATTGAAGTAACTGCAGGCGATTCTTATTCTTATACCTTGTCTCATGTTTAAAGCAACGAAGAATCGATATAATCACCGGCCATTTGATATCCTACGTTATGATGCTTACATACCACTCATAATATTACTCAGTCGAAAAAATTTAAAAACTTGTCCAAATAAATGGAGTACCATTACCTCAAGCAATAGTAAAAATACTACCGATTTAGCAGACGAAAAAGCAAGCAAGTGGTATTGTGCAGCATCGGTTAATTCAAGAGTTGGATATTCTCTGTCACTAGTCGATAAACATGCTACTAATATAGGCTGATAACTCATCTCTTAACTTGATCACTTTGGTGCGTTTATCGCCATCAAGATTTGTATGAAGCAGGGCATCAAGCCCTTCGACGAGGTATTGTATATTAGACAACGTTAGAAGTGTTTCATTATTGGCGTGGCCTGCACGTTGTTCTTCTTCTTTCCCTCTATCCATTAACGTATCATTGAGTGTGTGCAGCTGTTAAGTCTTGCGGTCTGAACTTGTTGTAATTGCTGTGTTTTCTAAAATTGTTGAATTCGGCATACATCTTTGGACTATGTATACACCAACTCCGCTAATGATCATTTTTTGTGCTCTAGGTTGAAAGTGTACTGCATGTTATTGCGGATAATAGTGTTTTGATAGCCTTAATGCCAGGTTTTTACTCAGCGCCAACTAGTTGCAGATAATATTGTTCTTTGTCTATCTTCTCCGGTTTCACTCCTTCTACATTCATTAGATCTTGTACTATTCCTTTTCTTCTTTCGATCTTTCCATCTGGTAACTTGACTACACCATTGATGAAGCCGCTACTTCCACATACAGGATTAAATGCCGATTCACTGTTGCCATGGTACATTGATAGTGTCCGTTCTTCTTTACCATTTGGCGCTACAAAGAACCTCCCCTGCCTAAAAATGACTCTCTCATGGTCTGATGTATACTGCTCCTTATCTCTTGTGAACGTGAAAACGACCTTAAAGTTCTGCATTTTTTTTGTCATATCGATCAACCATTTGTAATAAATCACGTTAACATTTTTGCGTCCTTCATCAGCATAGAGGTAGGGATTGCTGTAGAAAAGTGCGAGGCTGAGGTCTTGTCCTTCTTTTGTGTCCTCCATTAACTGAATTAAAGATCGTGCAGGTTCGGCTCCGTTGGCACCTGACCAGTATGCAATATCTGTTTCTATCCCAGCAGCAATTTTCGATAAAAAATGATTTTTCGTTGAGTTTAATCTGACCTTTAACTTATGGCCTATACCATATTGCTCAAAGAAATATGCAGCAAATCCGTCTGCTTTTCCCGTAGAAGGATTAATGTAGCCATAAGGCTTTTCGTCTTTTATTGTTAGGTCAATTCTATCTCTTGTTGGCGAAGATGCTATTGAGTAAGTCCTCTCGACTAAACTCTCCTCTAATTTGCCCGATGCATAGGGTCTTTTAAGAAATGCACTTATTGTTACAGACTGGCCAATATTAAATTTAATTTCATGGGATCTAGATGTTGGAACAAACGAATACGTATACGTATCTGATGTCTCTGAAAACTTGTTGATTATCTGCCACTCAAA